>NZ_CAWUDM010000033.1:0-60837 GCF_963920855.1 Nostoc sp. CCY0012
CTCCCCATCTCCCCATCTCCCCATCCCCCCATCTCTTCCGCATTACTTCACCCAAACAGTTTTCACATTGACAAACTCATGTATGCCTTGAATACTCAGTTCTCTGCCGTATCCAGAACGTTTGATGCCACCAAAGGGTAGGCGGGGGTCAGATTTAACCATGCTGTTGATAAATACAGCACCGGCTTCGATTTCTGTTGTTAGGCGATCGCATTCTTGGTTATTGGTTGTCCAAGCACTAGCACCTAAACCAAATGGTGTAGCATTGGCAAGTTCAATAGCTGCATCAATATCCGGTACGCGGAATAATAATGCTACCGGGCCAAAAAATTCTTCTTGGGCAATTGGTTTGTCTAGGGGTATATCTGTGATGATCGTCGGTGGATAAAAGTTTCCTGGGCCATCGCTTAAAGGTTTTCCACCAGTGAGAACTTTACCGCCACTATTAACGGCGCTTTGTACTTGTTGGTGTAAATCTTGCAAAATATCAGAGGTTGCCAGTGGCCCTAAATCAATGTCTGGTTGCATAGGATCGCCGACTTTCAGCGCCAAAAATTTATCTAAAAGCAATTTTTCAAATTTGTCTGCGATCGCCTCAGCAATAATAAAGCGTTTCGCTGCTATACATGATTGCCCGTTATTTAACATCCGTGCTGTAGTCGCGGCGACAACTGCCGTCTCTATATCAGCACTTGGTAACACAATAAATGGGTCACTTCCTCCCAATTCCAAAACGGTTTTTTTAAGTTGTTTACCGGCGGCGGCGGCTAGAGAAGCACCGGCGGGTTCACTTCCAGTTAAGGTAGCGGCTTTTACTCGGTCATCGGCCATTAAATCAGCAACTTGAGCTGCACCAATTAACAGAGTTTGAAATGCACCTTGGGGAAAACCTGCACGATGCAGAATATCTTCAATTGCCAAAGCGCACTGCGGCACATTAGAAGCGTGTTTGAGTAAACCCACATTTCCTGCCATCAGCGCAGGTGCAGCGAACCGAAATACTTGCCAGAAAGGGAAATTCCACGGCATCACCGCGAGAATTGCCCCCAAAGGTTGGTAGCGCACAAAACTATGGCTGGCATCGGTTTTTACATCGACATCAGCCAAAAAACTAGGTGCGTATTCAGCGTAGTAGTTACAAACTAAGGCGCATTTTTCGACTTCTGCGATCGCAGCTTTGTAAGGCTTACCCATTTCCAGGGTCATTGTCTTAGCAAAGTCCGCTTTTTCTTGCTGTAATATAGTCGCAGCTTGTTTTAGCCATTGCGATCGCTCCGAAAAACTGGTCTTGCGGTAATTTGGAAAAACCCGACCTGCCAAATCAAGTTTAGCCGCAATTTCTGAATCATTAAGTGGCTCAAAAATTTTGAGCGTCTCCCCAGTGGCAGGATTAATACTGGCGATAGCCATTGCCTGACCTCCCGTGAAAAAATAGCTTGAGGTAGCTTCCTAGTGTTACACAGATCAATTGCGGACGCTACCATCCAAATTCTAGACTTTTGCTCAAAGTTAGGGAGAAGTTAGGGAGTGGGGAGTAGGGAGTGGGGAGTGGGGAATTAGGAAATAAATCGACATATTAATAGGGGTGCAAAACTTTACACCCCTACTTAAAACAGAACTGAGAAAGCTAAATTAAATCAGCTTAACGGCACGCAGACCAAATAGCAGACCTACAGCGACACCCATAAACAAACCCAAGAAGCCAATATAAGCTATTACTCCAAACATTGATTTTTCTCCATACTTCACTACATATATTGAATCATGGTCATTAGATTAAAGGGAACAGGGCAATAGGCAATGACACAGCCAAAAATATTTCCCCTCTGCACCCTGCACCCTGCCCCCCTGCCTCTTCTTCCCCCCCTACTCCCCACTCGTCAGATTGCGATAGAATACGACCCACGGCGCTTGTTGGGGTTTGGGATATGACTTCTGTAATTAATGTAAATCTACCGCAGCAGTCCTATGAGATTGCGATCGCACTTGGCAATTTAGATCAACTCGGTCAAAAGATGGCTGGTTTGCAGCTGGGTAAGAAGGTATTGGTGGTTTCTAATCCCACTATTTTTAAGCATTATGGGGAAAGAGCGATCGCATCGCTGGAATCTGCGGGATTTGTTGTATCTAGCTATTGTCTACCGGCTGGGGAACGCTATAAAACTCTCAACTCTATCCAGAAACTCTACGATATTGCCTTAGAAAACCGCCTAGAACGTTCTTCGACAATGGTGGCGTTGGGAGGAGGTGTGATTGGTGATATGACTGGCTTTGCTGCTGCTACCTGGCTACGGGGGATTAATGTTGTGCAAGTGCCTACCACTCTGTTAGCAATGGTAGACTCGGCAATTGGCGGCAAAACTGGCGTGAATCATCCCCACGGAAAAAATCTCATTGGTGCCTTTCATCAGCCGCGGTTGGTGTTAATTGACCCAGAGGTTTTGAAAACCTTACCCATGCGGGAATTTCGCGCAGGTATGGCAGAAGTAATTAAGTATGGTGTGAATTGGGATGCTGAATTATTTGCCCAAATGGAAGCGAGTAAACATCTCAATCAACTTCGTTATATTAAACCAGAACTAATTGACTACATATTAACGCGTTCTTGTCAAGCTAAAGCCGAAGTAGTCAGCAAAGACGAGAAAGAAGCCGGACTACGGGCGATTCTCAATTATGGACACACCATTGGTCATGCAGTGGAAAGCCT
This sequence comes from Nostoc sp. CCY0012, assembly GCF_963920855.1. NCBI lineage: Bacteria > Bacillati > Cyanobacteriota > Cyanophyceae > Nostocales > Nostocaceae > Nostoc > Nostoc sp. CCY0012. The sequence continues at coordinate 2,708 of NZ_CAWUDM010000033.1, forward strand.
GACTGGTTATCGTTTACTGACACATGGTGAAGGAGTGGCTATTGGGATGGTGGCGGCTGGACAAATAGCTGTAGAACTGGGAATGTGGCAAAAAGAAGATAGCGATCGTCAAGATGCTTTAATTGAAAAAGCTGGTTTACCGACAAAGTTACCAGAAGGCGTTGATATTGAGGCGATTATTGAGGCACTGCAACTAGATAAGAAAGTCAAAGCCGGTAAGGTGAGGTTTGTTTTGCCAACACAAATTGGTGTAGTGACTGTGACTGATGAAGTACCCTCAGATACTATCAGGCAAGTCTTACAAAGAATGCAAGGCTAAACTACGCCTACTAGATGGGCTTTGCTCAAGTGGAGCGACTGCGGGCGAAAATCCAACTACAGCAGAAGGAAAGATTTTAAGATTCCATTTTCAGGGAATACGAGAAAATAAGTTATCCCCTCTTGTGAATGTCATGGGTAATTAGCAAGCAAAATGCCCGCACCACAAGAAATTTTGGGATATTTTTTGATTTGCCAGGTTCGTAATCCAGCTTGTAAATCCATCTCAGATTTATTTGACTTTGCAAGAGAAGGAATTAATCCCAATGGCACACTTGTTTGAAGCATTCACGATTCGTGAAGTTACCTTTCGCAACCGCATCGCTGTTTCACCCATGTGTCAATATTCCAGTACAGATGGATATGCTAACGACTGGCATTTGGTTCATCTGGCTTCGCGGGCTGTTGGTGGTGCTGGTTTAGTCATCACAGAAGCTGCGGCTGTAGAACCACGAGGACGCATTACTCCCCAAGATTTAGGTATTTGGTCAGACGCACACATAGAAACTTTAGCCAAAATCGTGTCGCTAATTCATCAATTTGGTAGTGTTGCAGGAATTCAACTGGCCCATGCAGGGAGAAAAGCCAGCACAGCCAAACCGAGTAAGGGAGGAAAAGTGTTGAATGAATCTCAAGAAGGTTGGCGGCCTGTGGTTTCTAGTAGTGCGATCGCCTTCAGTAAAGAAAGTCCAGTACCCCAAGCCTTAAGTATTGCCGAAATTCAACAAGTTATTCAAGCCTTTGTTCAAGCTACCAAACGTTCCTTACAAGCAGGTTTTAAAGTCATTGAGATTCATGCAGCTCATGGCTATCTCATACATCAGTTTCTTTCACCCCTGGCTAACCATCGTCAAGATGATTACGGCGGTAGCTTTGCCAACCGGATTCGTCTATTAATAGAAATTGTGGAGCAAGTACGAGAAGTATGGCCCCAAAAATACCCTTTATTTGTCCGCATCTCTGCTACTGATTGGGTAGATAAAGGATGGAACATTGAGGAAAGTATAGCTTTAAGCAAGCAACTCAAGTTACTGGGTGTAGATTTAATTGATAGCTCCTCCGGAGGGATTATACCAGGCATCAATATCCCAGTGAAACTCGGTTATCAAACTCAGTTTGCCGAACGTATTCGCCAGGAAGCAAATATTCCTACAGGCGCAGTGGGTTTAATTAAATCTCCAGAACAAGCTGACCAAATTATTAGCTCAGGAGTAGCCGATTTAGTTTTATTAGGGCGTGAATTACTCCGCAATCCTTACTGGCCACACCAAGCAGCCAAACAACTAGGACACGATAAAATTTGGCCAATTCAATATGACCGAGCTTGGCTTTAATAGTAACAACCAAGTTTCTCTGCTGTTTAAATTAGGTGTTCTTATTCCTGATCTCCTCTAAATATCAACAACTAGTTCAAACTTGGGGTGGATGTAAGTGATACGCTCTTTTTATAGTGTCTTAAGTAGTGTTGGTTAAATTAGGAGAATATACTCATGAATTTATTAATGCAAACAGCAACAGGAGAAGCCTCCCATTTTCCTTTAGCTTTTACTTTGGTGTATGTAGTTGGTTTTATTGCTGCTGTCACCATTGGTTCCATCGCTTGGTACAACTCTAAACGTCCCGCTGGTTGGGAAAGCAAAGAGCGTCCTGACTTTGTACCTAAAGTAGACAAAGAAGAAACCCCCGGTGTGGGTGAACCAAAGTCCTAAGGAATATGAATTAAATAATATGCAAGTCTAGTTTTTGACCTCACCCCGCCTTTGACTTGCGTCAAAGTCTCCCCTCTCCTTGGTAAGGAGAGGGGTTGGGGGTGAGGTTCTGTATTTTATTAAATCCACATTCCTAATTGTTGGAGTTTAGACTAAACGGGCAACAAACCCAGAAAAATAGAGGGTGTGCTTGAACACAGACCCCCTATTAGCAGAACCTGAGAGAAGAACGACCAACTCTCATCTGCCAATATGAAACGTGCCTTATTAGAAGAATTTCGTCAAGCAGCGTACAGATATCTAGGTAGAGCGCATGACGCAACTTTTGAACTGTGACCTGATGCCTCTAATGACTTGGGAATTGTGGTTAGCCCGTGATATCGTTGCGGATAACCCTCTCCCTTGGCAAAAGTCCCTGGATAAATTGACCCCTGGAAGAGTCGCCCAAGCTATGGGAGGAGTTTTTGCGGCGATTGGTACTCCAGCCCAACCACCCAAACCTCGCGGAAAGTCTCCAGGCTGGAAGGCTGATCAACCACGTAAACGTAGAATTCGCTATCCCATAGTTAAAAAAACTACAACGAAGCCCCGCAAAGAGCAATCAAAATCTGCTTAGTACTATAGATTTTCATATCTGAACTCTGTTTCTTTTCAACTCAGCGTTGCTGAGTCTTTTCTTGCTGCCTAGTCTAAACTCCAGTAATTGGTTTTGAGTCGAATTACCAGACGCTATTTATCGCGTCTGGTCAACTTATTAATTATCTCCACTATCTGGGAGTGCAACTAAATATTAATTTTGCACCTCAACCCAGCGACGATAAAGCTTTTGAATTTGTTTGAGCAAAGCCTGATAAGCAGGTTGCGGAGAATCATTAAGTTTTGTTATTTCCTGTAATTTGGTCAGAAGTCGTGCTTCTTCTACAGCCACTTCCCCATCGCTATAAATCAAGCCACTAATGGCTTCAATGAGATTTTCACAATCTTCCAGACTGGGGCGATCGCCTAAATAGTCTTGCACCCAGTTATAACATTCTTGCGGTTGCACAGGAACGAGTTCATACAGCCAAGGCTTAATTTCTGGATCGGTAGCCAAACCTTTTGCTTGAGCTATTTCCCGCAGATATTGCCGTTCTTCTGGCTGGATTTTGCCATCGATCCAGGCAGCTCCAATCAGGATTTTAACTAAATTTTTCACATGAGAATCAGTAACCATCGCTGCCTCCTCCGGTAGATTCGGGGCCTCCACAAAATAGTACAATCCCAAACAGTATTCATTCGGAATCGTTGGTTTTTCTTAAGCGCACCATGAAAAAGCCATCCATATGTTGTCGATGAGGCCAGACTTTAAGCCAGCCTTGGGGTGTGGAATCGGCAAAATAAGGGGAATCCATGCTGGGAGCCTCAATTTGCCAATGGGGATGATTAGCTAAGAAAGCAGAAATCACACCTTCATTTTCGGCTGGATGCAGGGTACAGGTAGCATAAACCAGTACACCACCGAATTTGACAAATTTAGATGTTTGTGCTAATAGTTCTGATTGCAATATTGAAAGTTGCTGGACAGATTCTGGTGTTTGTCGCCAGCGCGCATCAGCGTGACGGTGCAAAGTTCCCAAACCAGAGCATGGTGCATCTAGTAAGACGCGATCGCCTGTATGATGAAATTGCGGTAAATTGCGGCTATCACCCGTGTAAATTTGAATAGATTGTAAATGTAGCCGTTGAGCATTTTCTTTGAGTTTACGCAATCGGGAAGGAGTGCGATCGCCAGCCCAGATTGTTCCTGTATCGCCCATCAACTCAGCAATATGAGTTGTTTTCCCCCCTGGTGCAGCACAAGCATCAATTATCTCCTCACCCGGTTGGGGGTCGAGTAAATGACTCACAAGTTGGGCGCTACTATCTTGTACAGACCACCAGCCCTCACTGAAACCGGGGAGATTTTGGATTGCACCGACACTACCAATTAATCGTAAAGCTTGGGGTAAATTAGGAATCCGCTTCACCAACACACCAGCCGCATCAAAAGCCGTCTCCACCTCCTCAATTGTCGTCAGCAGCGGATTAATTCGCAGGTCAATTGTCGGTGTTTGGTTCATCCAATCACACAGTAGTTCTGTCTCCGCCAAACCCAATTCATCGAACCACACCTGAATAATCCAATCAGGGAAACTGTGTAAAATTCCCAAACGTTCCACCGGATTTTCTGGTAGTAATAAAGGCTCTGGTGATTTGTCCGCCAGACGGATATATTGCCGTAATAGACCATTGACGAACCCCGTCAAACCAGAAAAGCCATTTTCCTTAGCCAGTTGGACAGTGGTATTCACAGCCGCCGAAGCCGGAATCCGTTCTTGATAACGCAGTTGGTATAAACCCAGATGTAGAATGCTGCGGAGGTCTTTAGGTTGTTGGTGAGATTTCTTGGTGGCCAGTTGATCTATCAAAGCGTCAAGGGTACGTTGCCTTCTGACACTGCCATATACTAATTCTGTCAACAAACGGCGGTCATTACCTGGTAAATTAACCTTTTGTAGCACTCGGTCTAAAGCGACATCAGCATAAGCCCCTTTGTGAACATCTCGCAAAGCGACAACAGCTATTTGACGGGGGTTTGTCATCGAAAAATTTAAATCAGGGATGGGCAATATTTACCATTATCGCTTTATCGCTAGCTCTTGTTTGAGGACTAAAGTCCTCACTACAAACCTTTAATTATTTACCAGCCAGTGCGTTGGGGAGACAGCGCCGTGACACCATAGCTAACGTACCTCTTTCAAACTGTCTACTTGCTTGGTAAACATCTCAGTGAATAAACTCATAACTGTACGTTCTTCACGTATCTTAATATTGGCAACAATTGACATTCCTGACTGCAAAGAGATATTTCTTCCCTGAATATCTAGGTGTTGTTTATCCAAACTAATGGTAGCGGGGAAGCGATAAAACTTATGTGTTTCATCTGGTGGTAATGCGTCTGAGCCGATGCTGATTACTTGTCCTTTAATATCTCCAAATTGGCTAAAAGGAAAAGAATCAATTCTCACATCAGTTTTCATACCTTCACGAACAAAACCAATATCTTTATTGGTAATAAATACTTCAGCAATGAATTTATCGTGGGGGACAATTTGTAGCAGTTTTTGACTAGAGTTGGCCACAAATCCACTATGTCTGGCTTGTAAATCAAATATCACTCCCGCCACAGGAGCATGAATTTCTTGATATTGTAAATTCAATTGAGCTTGAGAAATTTTACTATTTAAATCTGCTAAATTTTGCTCGTTGTTCAGCACAATTTTCATAAATTGGCTATCAATTTCGGCAATACGTCTTTTATTATCAGATATCCTTTCTAAGATATTTTTACCGGAAACAGCCACTGTATTTTTTAATTCCTGCTGTCCTTTTTCAATATCCAATTGTAGACGCTGATGTTCTTCATCTAATTGTGCTATTTCGGCCGCGAGATTTTGTACCTGTTGTTGCTGATTAAGATATTGAAGTTGAGAAATACCACCTTCTTCAGCTAAAACGGTGAGTTTATCTAAAATGTGCTGCTGAATAGCTAAACTCGCTTTGGTATCATTACTTTTTACCTGGGCTTGAGCCAGTTGTTTTTTGGTTTTTTCTACTTCTAACTGAGCCGCAGCAGACCGAGAATCTAATTCATTTTTAGCTATTTGCAGACGTTGTTGTTCGTCAATTCCTAAATTTAAAGCTTGATTAGAGTTTTTTAATTCGGCACGTAACAATTCATTTTCTTGAATTAATGCCGTTCTACTTCTTAAAAGAAAGCTGGCATCTGGTGGTAATTGATTTGCCAAAAATCTCACTTCTGATGCTGTAGTAGAATTATCTGCCATGATTCGCCGATAAATCTGGTTTTCTTCACTTAATGCGGCGCGAATTTTGTTTAAGGAATCTAGTTGAGCATTGCTAGCAACGGTTTCAAATGTTAGCAACAAATCTCCCGGTTGGACTTGTTGACCATCTTTAACGTGAATTGTTTTCACAACTCCACTAACTGGTGCTTGAACTTCTTTGATTGTTCCTTCGGGCTTTAATTGACCAGTAGCCGGGACAACTTGCTCAATTTTCGCAAAACAAGCCCAAGTAATGCCAAAACAAGCCAAGCCAACTAAGGTCATCATAATTGTGCGTGACCAAATGGGAGATTGGCGGAGTACAACTGATTGATCAAAATTAGTATAGTTAGCACGATTGAAAGAGGCTGGAGAAGTTTTGGCAGCAGATGACAGTGTTTGTGCATCTACTGTTGTGATTTTTTGATCATGCTTACCGTTACCGTTACCGTTATGGCCATTGCGGCTATTGCCATTAAGTAGAGTCATAATAATTGATGTTAGGGATAAAAAATTACGTATCAGTTACAAACTAACTTCTTGTTGTTGATACAGATAAAAATAATGACCTTTGGCAGCCATTAATTCTTGATGACTTCCTTGTTCTATGACTCTGCCACCATCCATGACAACAATCATATCTGCATGGCTGACAGTGTTGAGTCGGTGGGTAATAAAGAAGACTGTATTGCCTTGAAAACCTTTAGCTAAGTTCAAACAAACTTGTCTTTCTGTAGGATAGTCTAAGGCGCTGGTGGCTTCGTCCAAAACTAATAACTTTGGTCGTTGTAAAACAGAACGGGCGATGGCAATTCTTTGTCTTTGTCCACCTGAAAGCGCTGCACCCCGTTCTCCTACCCTAGTATTGTAGCCGTTGGGTAAGGACATAATAAACTCGTGAGCCGCCGCAATACGAGCAGCTTCGATAATTTCGTCGGTGGTAGCGTCAGGATTTGTCAGGGCAATATTTTCCTGAACAGTACCGTCAAATAATAAGGTTTCTTGGGGAACTACACCCACCTGTCGCCGCAGCGAATATAGTTCAACTTTGGCAATATCGTAACCATCAATTAAAATTCTGCCTGACTCGACTTCGTAAAGTCTCAGCAGTAACTTCATCATGGTACTTTTACCTGATCCACTTTGTCCCACAATGCCAATAAATTTTCCAGGAGCAAAATCCAGGTTGACATTAGAAAGTTGCAAGGGGCCACTAGCAGCAAATCTAAAGGAAACATTGTCAAACTTAACTGCGCCGTCAATTGCAGGTAAGGGAATATTTTGACGGTCAATTTCTGCTTCTTGTGGTGTATCGACAATATCGCTTAAACGTTCTAACGATAAAGCTGTTTCTTGGAAGCTTTGCCAAAGTTGTGCCAAGCGTAATATGGGACTAGTAACGTAACCGGAAATAATTCTAAAGGCAATCAATTCACCTAAAGTTAGTTCTCCTTGCAGTACTAAATAAGAACCCAGCCACAAAACTAACAAACTACTGAGTTTATTCAAAAAGTTACTTGTAGAGTTAGCCAGGGTGGAAGTAATCACGGTTTTAAAACCAGCCGCTACATACCGAGAATAACGCTCTTGCCAGGAAAAACGCGATTGCAGTTCAATATTTTGCGCTTTTACTGTTTGAATACCCGACATCACTTCAACTAAATATGATTGAGTATGGGAATTACGTTCGGCTTTGGTTCGTAATTGTTTGCTAATAGTTGGAGAAGCAATTAAGGTAATAACAACAAATATAGGAATTGTGCCTAAACCTACTAAAGTTAGCTGCCAACTATAAAACAGCATGACAACAATATAGATTACCGAAAATACTGCATCTAATACTACTGTTAAGGCAGTACCAGTCAGAAACTGACGGATATTTTCTAATTCGTTGATGCGAGTAGCCAATTCACCCACTGGTCGGCGTTCAAAATATCGCAGTGGCAGACGTAGTAAGTGGTCGATAATTTTTGACCCCAAACTCATATCAATGCGGTTGGTGGTATCAACAAACAAGTAAGTTCGTAATGTAGTCAGTAAAGCTTCAAATATACCTACTGCTAATAGCAAAACTCCTAAAACATTCAGAGTACTAATGCTATTTTGGACGATAACTTTATCAATAATTAACTGAATGACTAGGGGGTTAGCTAGCTGGGCTAACTGCACAAAAAACGAAGCGATAAAAACTTCTATTAAAACTCGGCGATGCTGGGATAGATAGGGAACAAACCATTGGATACCAAAGCGTTCTTGTGGTGTTTCTTTGGTAGTGTTTAGTAATAATACCTTGATTTGTGGCGGCAGATTATTTTCATCAACATCTAATCGAGCAACAAATTCCCCTGGTTTACAGCGAATAATTCCTTGGGATGGAACGCCGGCAACAATAGTATGAGCATCGGCTGCATATAAAACTGCATAACTATCACCATAGTGAATGAGTGCCGGTGTAGGAATGCGTGTGATAGCCGCAGCAGGTAAATCTACTAACTGAGTTTTGAGTCCGATTAACTCTCCTATATAAGCACAAGCGGGGAAAGATATAGTACCCTGGCGTTTAATTTGCTCATTTAATATGCGTCGAACTACCTCTCGCCGAAAGGGAATTTGCAGATGTTTTGCTACCATTTGCAAACAAGCAAAGGTTGAGTTTACTTCCCCTTTCCCACGAAAAAATGGGTAGTTTTGATGTTTATATTGGTTTTTTGGTGTGGGACTTTCGGAGGGAAAAACTTCTGTCTCAGATGCGTAGGGAATCTCTAACTCATCTGTAAAAGTTGTTTGATGATTTACAGCAGGCGGCTCTGGCTGAGTATCTAAAAAGCATAAATCTGCTGGAGATAAACCAAGCAAACGAGCAGGCTTTGTACCCTTAACCTCAAACGATTCACCCAATATTAAACGAGAACCAGGGGCAAAATTTTTGACTGTACCACCGCCACTAACAAACCAAATACTTTGATTATCCAGTTGATTATATGAGGTGATGCCTGGATTGAGGTAATGTATTTTGGCGTTTAATAAAGCTTGTTCAGTCAGTTCTTTCAAGTTATTGATGGTATTAGCTTGTTTTTGAATGTGAGAACTCAAAACATCAAAAACTTCCATCAAATGACTATGGTTGAGGCGTGCATTGGCGAACTCTGGATAAGCAACCAACAGGCGGAGATATTCAGTTTGATTTATGCTTAAACATATCACTTCGGTAGAAGCGATCGCAGTTTCACAGGCAACATCCCGTAATACACTGATTTCGCCAATAATTTCCCCTGGTTGCAGCAATTTTAAGGTATTGGGTATTTGCGTTTGGGGGTCATATCCCAATAACCGCACTTTTCCTTCATAAAGAATGGTTATGTGTTCGGGGAGTTTATCTTTGCCAATGATTTTTTGACCTATACGGTAGCGCCAAGCTTGCAATTGTTTAGATAAATTAGTTATTTCAGCAGTTGGTAGATGCTCAAATCCCTCTAGGTTGGCAATAAATTCTTGAAAGGAACTTGTAATATAAGTCATTCCCTGATTGGTAGATATAAAGTTAGATTTATTTGTGAGTTATTTCAAACTTAATATGCTTATACAGTTGCATATTCTAGATATTTAATTTGGCAATTCTGCTCGGAAATTTGTGCTTGTAGCCAACTATTAAAACGTTCATTGAGTAAACGTTGACGTAGGGCATTATCCAACTGTGTTAGCAGCAATTTTTCGAGGCGGACAATGACTATCCAGTTTTCTAATTGAGTTGGTGGTAACAGTTGCTGTGGCTGGCTGCTAGCCAATATTCTGCCTAAAACGGGATGGATGGATTGTAATTCCACCGGGCCGACTAAACCATTTGTTTGTGCTTCTGGCCCTTGAGAATATTCTCTGGCTAATTCAGCAAAGGATTGTTCCCCAGCTTGCAGACGGAAATAGATTTCTTGAGCAATGCCAATGTCAGTAGTTCTAATGAGAGAATAAACAACACGCTCTAATTGGGGTTTACGCTGTAAAAAGTAAGCATCTAAATCTTCACCCCAAGTGAGTTGCTTGAATTTTTCGATTTTAAATTGGCGAATAGCGATCGCGTCAAATTCCTCTGCACTCACATTATTCTGCTCCAGCCAACGCTGATGCATCTCACTAGAAGTGATTTGATATTGTTGCGCTAACTGTTCACAAGCAAATTTCTCTTCTTGTGGCGTACATTGAATTGGTGCGATCGCTTGGTCTAGCACTACCTCTTTGATTAACATCGGCAGCATTTGGTATTTTGCCAGCAATGGTAAAACTTCTGTAGCCGTCAGCTGGCGATCGCCTACTTGCAGGACTGGCATCATATTACTTGTAGTTTGTATTGCCACGATAGTTATTTCTCTCAAGAAGATAGGGTAATTTTTTTGAAAAAAGATTATGGATTGGTTAAATTTAGGAAGTTGTATGTTATTTTATTTTTTGCATTTAATATCACATACTATTTTTTTTTATACTCGGTTTACGTAATTATAAATGAACATCTTCAACTTTTTGGCTGATTGTTCTTGATAATTTTTTCGCAATCCAGACTAAAATTTATTGATTTTATATTTATGTTTGCCAATTTATCTCTGTGATTATACTTAGAATAATCACAATTTTCACTATAAATAAACAAAATATAACAATCCTTAATTATTAAAGATACTAACGGTGATACTAGTAAATACCACAAATAGTCAGCAATAATTTACACAGCAATAAAATGAGGACTAGTAGATCAGGCGATCGCACTTGCGGCGTTCCAGTGCAGCGACTTGTTAGCACTCGTCACTAACAATCTCAAGCTTTTGAAGCATTACGGATACGTTGCTGAAAACGGGCAACAATCTCAGGGGTTAGTTCTTCTTCTGGCTGAACCATTTCTCGTTTATCCAAGACTGCCTTCACCTCAGACGGTGATGCTTGTCCCAACTCTTCTAGTAAAGCTTGAAAAGCTTGCTGCTGTATAATATCAGGAGTTCGCATTGGCGCAATACATAACTATGGTAATGAGCATTATGGTTCCACATTGTTGATCAAAATGAGTCAAGGTCTAACATTATGTGGCGGCTCCACGCTACGTCAACATCAAAAGACTTTCCATTTCGCTACTTTCAAATTGAATGAGCGTGTCCAAATTATCTCTCAAGATTTTAATAATTTTTGATGTTGGGCAATTACCAACCCGTAGATAAATAAACTTGGGTGGATAACTGTAAAGTAAACTGCGCTGGTGAAAGTCAGAATCTTTGGAAACAAGCACAAATCCATTTGTTTTTGCAAATTCCCAGATTACAGCATCATCCGTGTTGATCAGTCCTAATGTCTTGATATGCTCAGAATTTGGATATAGATCGACAATTCTATGAATAATTCGGTCTGATAGGTTTTCATCCAACAGCAGTTTCACAGCGATGCCACAAATAACTTTTTCTCACGATCAGCTGCAAACGCAAGACAAGCTTTGATGTCTTCCGAAGTGAGTTCAGAAAAGTCTTCCAGAATTTCTGCCTCGGTCATCCCACCTGCTAAATATTCTAAAATATCGTACACTGTAATCCGCATTCCTCGAATACACGGCTTGCCACTGCGCTTTCCAGGCTCAATAGTGATAATGTGTTGATAGTCCATAAAAGTGGCATGAAAGAGAATTATTGCTTACATTATACCGGGAAGTTTTGCTGCTGAAAGACCGAGAATATTGCTAAATCTGATATGGCTTTTGATTTTGTCAATGCTGGCTGGAGATTGCTCTACCCACCTCAAAAAAAAATCAGAGCCACACCATCATAGGTATTGACTCTGATTACTATTTATCCAGTCAACTGTAGATTAAGCAACAGTCAAATTAACTCGGACAATCATGTCGTTGTAATCTTTATTTCGATTATTTTGGAAATCTTCAAAGCCAAAGACATTATTGCCTAACAAAGTAATGTGGTCTGCCTGTGTAGAATTAGCGCCTAAGAAGGGGAAGTAGACAGGCTGATCATTAATTGTGGCTGGAGTGCCATTAGCAATGATGAATGGTGCAAATAATGAACCTGGTTCTAAGGTGGCTGTGTAAGTTGATGTGCGGCGGTTATTGGTTGTTAAATCAACACTAGGGATACGCGCATTCACCGCAGCTTGGGTATAACCATTTTCACCAGGAAGGATATCTGCGTTGCCGTCGTCGTTGATGTCGATACCGCCATTTTCATCAGTGACTCGATAGAAACTGACGTAGTTGTTGGCGGATGCTTCTCGGTTGACGATAAATTCGGCTTGAACTGATTGTGTGATATTGCGTAAGTCGATTAATTCGGATTGTGATCCACCTTGTAAATTTGTACCTACAGGTAATGTTTGCTCAGTTGCTTGAATTTTTACCTCTAAATCTTGGAAGGTGGAATTTCTTTGCGATCGCACTTGCCAAGCTAAAGAAAATTCGTTGTTGCCTAAATCAGTAACTCTTTGAGTTGCAGCATCGGCAAATAGTACGTCGTCAATGGAAACAACTCCCGCCCGGACTTCATCGGTTGTACCATTGGGGACTACATAAAATCTCAAGTTATCACCAGAGTTAAACTCTAGTAAGCGGGTAATGTTATCTCTGCTAAAGCCACTAGGTAATCTATGAACCGCCGAGAAAATTGCTTGGGCGCGTTCTAAAGCAGCTTCAGCATATCCGGCTTCTCCTGGGGCAATACCATTGATAGTACCTGCGGCATCATCTACTGTAAATACACCCAGTTCATTCACTTGATTTGGTCTGGTGCTGGTGAGGCTGACTTGCAGTTGTGTGGTGTCACTTGTACCGCGAATTGTAAAGGTGTTGTTTTCAGGGTTACTTACTAGTGGCACATCGTTGTCGGCAATGGTGACAGTAGCAATAGTAGATAAACCTAAGTCATAGTCAGCTTCATCTACAAGTTTGAGAATGACGGTTTCATCACCTTCTACCAAATCATCGTCTACTGGGACGACCTCGATATCTGCGAAGGTTTGACCAGCAAGGATAGTAGCAACGCCAGTCAAATTGTTGTAATCAACGCCATTTGTCGCTGTACCTTCGATGGTGTAGTTCACCGTCAGGGATTGGCTGGTGTTACCTACGCGGGAAATGCGGAAGACTCCCGGCTGATTTCCTGCTTCTGCTGCGTCGGGAACCTTAGCCGCAATACTGACTACGGGAGTACCTAAATTCAGTGGCTTATCTAAGCCTAAAAGAATGATTTCGTTGTTGTCTATTTGAGGTGGTCTGCCGACTGAGAAGGGATAGTTATTATCGTTAGTTAGTAGGAGTGTGTTTTCGTCTATGACTACCACAGCTTCAATGGTAACGAAGGGGAAGGTAAACTTAGTGTTGCCATCTTGATTCAAATCATTGGGGTCACTGATATTCAGTAAATCAACGATTTCTTCTTTGGGAACAAAACCATTGGCATCTTTTTGTGATAAGTCAATTTTGAATACCTTCTTGAACTGCGCGTCGGGGCCTTGACGTCCATCACGTTCAATTACCAGATATTCATTTTCGTTGACTACCGTTAACGCACCGATGGCATGATTAGATTCTTCCATGCGATAGTAGCCGGCTAAACCTTGATATTCCTTGGATTCGGCATCAAATTCGTAAATGCGTAAGGAATTTGGTGGATCGCCTAAAACAGTACCTTCCAGCATGGGATAAATGGTTTTCTTATCCAAACTAATAGCCATGCCTTCAAATCCGCGAGAACCTCCCAAGTTGGAAAACACTGGGTCACCGATGAATTGTTGCAGGACTAGGCTATTGGTACCAGGAAAATCGCTAAAGAAACCATCAACACCTAACTCAAGAAATTGTTCATATTCTGCTTTGGGGTCGCCTTCATAGTTGGGTGCGAGGAAGACATCTTCATCACGGAAGGTGTAAGGATGTAAGAGTAAGCCAGCTGCATGGGCATCTTCTACCAAGGTTGTGGGTTCTTGGAGTACTCCACCTGCACCAGCCGGAACAATTAGGCGCTTATTGGGGCCAATACCTGTTGCGTAGGTGGCGATCGCAGCTAGTTCTGTGGGTTTGGTTAAGTCGCCATAGGTACGGGGGTCACCACTAACAGTAAAGTCATAAGGTCTGCCGTTAGCACCACCTAGTAACTGAATTAAGGGGATATCAATTCCCGCTGCTGGCATGATGAACTGTTTCAGTTCCTGGAGATTACCCACCTCGAAGGACTGAATAAATGTCCGGTTGGGGTCAGTGAACTCCTTGGCTACCAAGGTATCAACAATCATCTGACCTAAATTCATGTTGATGGGTGAACCATCTAAAAGTGCGCCTTCACTGGCGAAGAAGGTGGGATGTTTAGTTTCGGGATAAATGCCAATTATCCGCCCGGTTTCGGCTTCTACCTGCTTGACCAAATCAATGATTTCTTCTAGAGTGGGAACTTTCAGCCCATCATTATTGAAGTTGGTTCCCCGCAATTCTGGTAAACGTTCAATAGAGTTGAGAGTTTTTATTTCTTCTAGGGTGAAGTCTTCGCTAAACCAACCTCTGATAGTGCGACCATCAATGACTTTGGTGGTAAAACGGTCAGCAAATTCTTGACGTTCATTAACATCAGTGCTAGTGTCTGTTCTGTTTACCGAACCATCTTCATTGAGAATTGCCAAGGCATTTTCGTGACGGGCGATTAAATATCCATCTTTGGTGGGTACTAAATCAGGTTCAATGAAATCTGCACCATCGGCGATCGCTAGTTTGTATGCTTCTAAGGTGTGTTCTGGACGTGAACCGCTAGCCCCGCGATGCCCAATTACTAAAGGTGCAGAACCATCCAAGGTGGCAAATTCAGGGGGTAGTAAAGCTGGGTTATCAGGGGAAATGACCAACTCACCAGTTAATTGGTCGCGGACTTGGTTTCCTGTACCGGGGAAGTCTGTAAAGTAGCCATCAATACCTAAATTGATGAATTGTATGTATTCTAAGGCTGGATTGTTGTTGTAGTCGGCGGCTAGAAAACTTTCTTCGTTGCGGAAAGTATAAGGATGTACCACCAAGCCTGAGGCGTGGGCATCTTGTACTAAACTTGTGGGTGCAGTCAGGGTTTTATCGGCATCGTTGACAACGCCGTCACCATTGACATCATCAGCTTGACCATCACCATTTAAATCCACACCCTCAACGGAAACAATCATCCGCTTCCAGGGGCCAATACCTGCTGCGTAGCTGGCAATTTCTTGTAAACCTTCTGGTGTCCGCAGGTCAGCATAGGTGCGGGTATCGCCACTGACAACGAAATCATAAGGTTGAGTTTCAATCAGTGAACCATCGAGATTGATACCACCAGCATCCAATAATTGAACCAGAGGAATGTCTGTAAGTTCGCTGAGTTTCTGGAGGTTAGCAACTTCAAAGGATTGGATATAAATCCTTGAAGGATCGGTGAATCCAGTTTTTTCTAAAGTTTCTAGTAATGGTTCTTCCAGTGAAAGACCAAGTTCATCGTGGAAAGTGGGGTGTTTCGTTTCTGGGTAAATGCCGATTTTCTTGCCTGTATGGGCTTCGATGTCCTGAACTAGCTGAATGATTTCTTCAAAAGTAGGAATTTCGTACAGACCGTTAAACGCTTGCGTCCGGAAGTCTTGCGGCATCACCGCCCGGATAGTTTTGATTTCCTCTAGGGTGAAGTCAGAAACAAAGAAACCTTCTTCGGCTACGCCATCAATGATTTTCGTGGTGAAGCGATCGCTAAATTCTGGACGTGAGGCTACATCAGTGGTATTGATAATATTGGGTTCATGACGGGCAATTAATACACCATCTTTCGTCGCTACCAAATCAGGCTCGATAAAATCAGCACCTCGTTCAATTGCGAGTTTATACGCTCCTAAAGTATGTTCTGGTAGTTCTCCACTGGCTCCCCGGTGTCCGATGACAATGGGGGCTTTGCCATCAAGAGTATTTAAAGTTACATAATTTGGTGTATCGATGGGAGCTTCTATGAGCTTACCAGTGGCATCAAAATGTAACAAGTAAGGGCCAAACTCCTCGCCAATCCAGAACGTACCATCTTCTGCCACTACTAAAGATTCAACATCAAAGTCTGAACCTGTTAACAAACGCTCAGAAGTATTTTCGTTGATAATCTCAAAGGGAATCTTCTTGTCTGGGTCAGATAGTTGCACAAAATCCAACACATTGACAGTAGCATCACCACCCTCAGCACTGCGGAAGTTGGGGTCAACACGATAAATCCGCAGTAAATAATCAGGACTATTAGCTTTGCTACCAAACCCATTGTCAGATAAGAACCACAAGGAATTGTCATCAGCAACCTGAACGGCACTAAATCCTTGAATTGGCTGTTTGGCAAAGGGTACATTGCGTCCATTAGTATTACCTGTAATGGCACTACCCGATGGTGGCCCTTCGGCAAAGGTATCGGCGGGGAGGGAAGCAAAACCTACGAGTGTTACTTGAGGGGTAACGGGTAGGTTATTAGGTAATTCGATGATGCCGAGTTTTGTAGGAATTGGCGTCGGAGAAAAATCAATAGTGATCGAACCGTCAGGATTGTTGGTACTGCCTACGAGATTAAAGTCATTATCATTCAGCACAGCCAAAACGTTAGGCGCAACCAAGGCCAAACCTTCTGGTTTATCAACTCCTGTGTAGCCCAGGTCAGAAGCATTGGCAATTAAGCTCTTGCTCACAGGTACGATATTGGCAGTAGCTAAATCGTCAATTGTTAGCTGTTCGATAGTCTTACCTGCTGGCAATCCTGTTAAGTTTGCTGGGTTATTGATGTTGGTCGCCCCTGCCAAATCAATTGTAAACAGCAGTTTGTTAGAATCGGCATCGCGGCTACTGTCTCGCTCAATTAAAGCAAATTTGCCATTACCTAGTGCAACTGCATCACCAATTTTGTCAGTTCCCGGTAGTCCGGAGAGAACATACAAATACTCACCTGTCACTTGCTTAGTAAGGGTGTCAAACTCCAAAATTCGCAGGTTTTGAGCGCTCCGGGAAACTGTATCTTCCTCATCATCTGGGTTATCAATGGGACTTTGAATGAAGGCATACAGTTTGCTGCCTTCCAAAGCAATAGCCTCAAAGCCTCGATTAGCACGCCGTTGAGCGTAAACCTCTGGTAAAACAGGCGTGCCAAAAAAGATACCGCCATTTTGGGTAGAATCTGTGGCATCACCTTGAGGGATAAATCGATCAAGCAGCTTACCGTTGCTATCAAAGTGATAAATTGCTGGACGGTACTCATCTACCATCCAAAAGTCGCCATTAGCAGTGACTACAATACCTTCTAAGTCAGCGCCCAAAGGATCGAGAGCTTGCACATTATCATTAAGATCAACTGCAACTTCATCAGTATAGGCAGTACCTTGTACTCCTGCTTGGAGGTTGGGGAGTCCAGTTAACGGCGTTGTTCCATCCTGGCGAAATAAGCCAGTTCTCTTGGTAATAGTAATTTTGCCTGTGGACTGATTAAGTTCAAAACTGACAATTTCTGGCTGGAAATCAGGTAAGGGAAAGACCTTGCCACCAGATACACTGTTGTCACCATTGGGGCCGCGGTCTGTGTGGGTGACGAACTTCAAGTTGCCATTGTCTGCAACTCCTTGGAAGTACAACCCAGAAAAACCTCCCAATAAAATATCTTGATCAGTGGAGGTGGTTCCTAATACTGGTAGGTTGTCAAATTCGTAGATAGATAGTTTGGGTTGTGTCATGGGATTTCGGGGATTGTAACTAGTGGTATCAATGTCGAGTGGATTGGGAAAAGCATTAGCAATGTTTTCCCAAGGCACAAACTTAAAGTTGGTGTTGACGTTTTCTAGTTCGCCGTCATCTTCAACTAATTTGGCTGGGTCGTTACTACCATCCTGGGTAACAAATAGGCCATAGGGGAAGTTAGCACCCAAGGGGACGTTAATGACATCTGCACCGTCTGACTCTTGCACGCTGTCAATGGCACCATTACTACCAACGGCAAAGCGTCCTAAGTATTCGTTATTACCTTGGCGGTTATAGACGGCAAAAGTGTTATCACCTTGACTGGATGCTAGGAGGTAGCCTGTACCATTGGCACCGTAGTAGATGGTCAGTCCTTCTACATCAGCGGTGAGATTGCTACCACCCAAAGCTTTCACTCGATCAATAAGTGTGCCTGTGGGTTCACCGTCGGGTTCTGCTTGGAACTTCCAAATACCAACATTTTCCTGGCCGATGTAGAGGAAGCCGGTTTCTTGGTCTACCACCATACCCTCGGTTTGCGGGTCAAATCCTGTTGTGGTGGGGATGGTGAACTCCCGGACTCTTTCCACCCCAATTTTGCCGTTACCTTGATCAATCAGTTGGAACTGTGCCACTTCTCCAGTTTCGGCACGATTGGCGAAGACATAGTAATCATTGGTGATGGGGCTGCGGTACATGGCTAGCCCGTAAGCACTACGTTCGTCTGTTGAGTAAGGGGGGCTAAAGGGTGCAGATTGAAACAAAGTACCCAGATTAACATCAGTGATGTTTTCTAAGTATTCTCCCAGTGTTGTGGGCTGGGGATTAATTTGGAAAAATACCAGTGTATCGTTTTGGCGATCGCTTGCTACAGCAATATCAACAGATTCCCCACCTAATTGAAAGCCATATTGTAAGTCAACGTTGTTGTAGCGGATGCCACCAGGGTTGATTTCTTGTAATAAATTTCCGCCTAAGTTGTAAACTCGTAATCCTCCATGTTTCACGGCTGTGAGGATTAAACTATCGGCAGAGTTGTGGGGATTAACGTAAATGGCGGGATCATCGGCATCAGGACGCTGATCTATTGGTAATGCGGGGTTATCCAATAAGTCGGGACGAGTTTGGACTGTGGGTGCAACTGTGGGGATGAGGTCTGCACTCAAAGTAAGAATTTGGGTGAATTGTGCCTGATTAAAGTTGTTATCACTCACCAAGACAATGGATTGACGACCATCTTCTAGTGTGGGGCCAAAAGCTAAACCTTCGATGTTATCTAATCCAGTCTCTAGATTTAAATCATCGAGATTTAACAACAACCGTTTTTGGGCGGGTTGAATAGCGGCTAATTGTTCCTCACTTAAATCATTCAGGGAATCGTAGAAGCTAATATCAGTTGCACCTTGCAAACTAATTTCGTAGATTTTGATAGTGTTACCCACACCCACAGCAAAAGAGCGTTCTAATGCTAATAAAGTGCCGCGGTTATCGATGGCGAGTAAGTCTACTAAACCATTGTCACTAAAGCCAGTTGCCGGTATGGGTGGTACAGCCACCGGGTCTGTGATGTAGAGATATTCCTTTTCTGGCTGACTGGACAACAAGTTGTATTGTAAAATCCGAGAAGGGCTACTGCTACTCACCGAAGCGCGATCGCCATCTTGAATCAAGGCGTTTTCGGTAGCAGTGTATAGAGTTTTTTGGTCTGGTGTGATGGTCAGACTTTCAAAAGCCAAATTATTCCGTACCCCAAAAATTTGGGTATCGCCAGCATCGATCATGCCGTTACCATTGGTGTCTTCAATGACTGGTAAAAACTTGCTGGGTACAGGTAAAGCGCGGATTTTCTCGCCTGTTAAAGAGAACTCTTTAATGAAGGGGTCACTGATACGACCTGCATTAATATTGGCTTCACCTTCCGAGGAAACAAAAATTGTGCCATCTTGAGTTAAAGCAATACCTTCAGGGTCAATAGTTAAGGCTGCAAAGAAGTTACCATCAGCATCTTGCAGAGGAGTCACATCAGTAAACGTCACCCCAGATGTTTCAGGATCTAAAGTAAAAGTATAGAAACGGGCAGGGCCATTTTGCGAGCGATCGTCTGAAATAGAGTAGTAAAGATTATTCGCCGCATCATAAGTTACACCAGACAATCCCCCCATTGGTGTGGCTACACCGTTTACCGTTCCTGCTGCACCAGGGGGAATAAAGCCTGTGGTAAAGGTAGTTTGTCCTGCAAATTTGACTTCCCGGAGAGTTTTACCGCCTGCTGTTGGGCCAGCCTGCACATCTACCCACACTAAACGATGGTCAGAACTAGGGAAGGGAAAAGTCCCGACTAAGGAGAAATTGGGGTCAGTGTTTACAGGCCAGAAAACGCCTGAGTTGCTAATTTGTAAATCAGCACCAGGTAACACATAGTCAGCCCGCAAATTACCAGGGTTAGTATCAGCAAAATCCGCAGTATCAAAAGCCGGGTTGCCTTGATGGAGAAGGTTAGCACCTCCTTGTAAATCCGACTGCTGCACACCACCAGCACTGCTGGGGATGAAATTAGTATTAACGTCGGGATTCTGTAGTAACTGAAGTATGGCATGATCAAAACTATCACCATCAAAAGGATCGGCGTTCTGGTCACCCATAATCACAAAGCGGGAACCAGGGTTTAAACCACCGAGTTGACCTAGATCATCATAGATATAATCGCCTTGTTCTGGTGTAATGTAGTCTACCCAAAAGCGGATTTCATCATGGTTACGTTTACCGTTGCGGTCTTCTGGCCCATCAAATACCGGGGGTGTGGGATGGCTAGCCAAGACGTGAATGATTTCTCCGTTGACTTGAATTGGTATATCCCAATGACTTTTAGAAGATAGACGTAATATTTTTTGTTCTTCAGGTGAATACCAAGGAGTATCAGAATCAGGCAGGGCGATCGCAGATAATAAAGAATCTGGCATATCCTTCCAGAGAAAGTTTTGGAAGGTACGGACATTCTCGGTGTCAATGGGATATTTGGATAGTAATAACATCCCGAATTGACCGGGGTAATCTCCAAATCCCAAGGCATCATTACCGTATCCTGATGCGCCTGGGGTGGTAACGACAACGCCATTATTATCTAAATCAAACCCAGAGGGAATACCTGTGTTGGAGGGTGCAATATAAAAGTAAGGATATTCTACGGGAGTGACACCGTTTTGACTCACAGCTAGGTAGTTTTCTAGGAATAATTGAACAGCTTGGGTGGGATTTTCCTCAAAGTAATCAAACTCATTGATGAGTAGGACATCTGGGTTATGGCGCTGAATGATTTCTGCAACAGCTTGGGCTTGAAGATTATTAGGGGTAGATAAATCACTCACCAACTGGCCATCAGCGTTGCGGTTGAGGGAAGCATTGAATTGGGAAAAGCGAATTGTACTGGTAGTGACCATTAGTTAATTGTGGTAGATGAGAGTGCCTGCCAATATGCACAAGAGGCAGTAACTTGACTTATGCAGATATACACAAGCTATCTTGGTAATATTAAGAAACAGCTAGCAAATGGTTAAAACCAAAAATCCAAAATTGTGTAACAATCCCACGGTTAACTTCTGTCTCCGTAGGATTGTCAGGAATAACACTTAATAAACTACGCAATCATAGTCTGACTGCTACTAGTGAGGGATGCTTGATTAAATAACTAGGCTATTTGAACTTTTGCTGTACTATCAGGAATGCTCAAATTAACGCGAACAATCATGTTGTTGTAATCTAAGTCACCACCACCTGGTAAGTCTTCAAAGCCAAAGGTATTGTCACCTAGTAAGCGGATATGATCAACCCCACCAGGATTTGCACCGAGGTAGGGAAAGTAAACTAGGCTAGCCGTCTGAGGGGTAGTTCCCGCAGCATCAATGCCAGCTTCAAAGTCCGAGGCGTGGAGGATTTGGAGTGTAAATGTCATAGTTCTGGAAATTACAATAATTTCATATGCAAAGATGTACTTGACAGCCGGGGCGCATAATGAATCTGAGTATGTACCAAGGAACGGTTACATACTTAATTGACTCAATATTAATTCGGTTATAATGCCGTTAAGCGTACCCCAAATACATTAAGAAATAGCTAGGAAAAGGTTAAATTAACGAATAAAAGTATTTTAGGACTTATGCAAGAACTCTCTAAAACTCTTATTTCTTTGTGTCCTAGCCTGCAAGAAGCCGCTAACACATCTATGCGTCCTTTGCGGTTTGTTCTCTCATGAGTTTGCGTAGGTCATGTATTTAAATCTTGGGTAATAGTGCCTTGATTTCATTCTATTTATTCAACATGAATAGCAATTATTAATTTAGGCTTAAGAATTTCAAATAATATCATATTTTTAATCATTAATTATTAATATAAATTTGGTTTTATCTATTAAGAGACACAAATAAAACTCACCTTAGGTTGTAAATTATTGATTAGCAATAATCATTCCTATGGCTGATGTTTATAAAGTCTATCTTTTAGAAACTTAATAAAGAGGTTCGCTTATGGATGGAAAATTATGCGTGCAATCAATATTGGTTTAACAGAAGAACAGCGTCAAGGTGTAATGGAACTGTTGAATCGGGATTTAGCAGATTCATACATTTTGATAGTAAAAACCAAAAAATACCATTGGGATGTTGTCGGCCCACAATTCCGTAGCTTACACCAAATTTGGGAAGAACAATACGAAAAGCTAACTCTAAATATTGATGCTTTAGCAGAGAGAGTACGGGCTTTGGGTGGTTACCCGGTGGGTACTATGGAAGGCTTTTTGAAGATTGCCACTCTCAAAGAATATGGTGAGCATATCCCCTTAGCTACAGAGATGGTAGCTCGTTTAGTAGAAGATCACGAACAAGTGATTCGCAACTTGAGAGATCATGTGGATCAGTGTAGTGAGCAGTTTCATGATGAAGGAACTTCTGATTTTCTGACTGGACTGATGGAAGACCATGAAGAAATGGCTTGGATGCTGCGTTCATTTATTGAAGGGCAGTCTTTACAGCCAAATGGCACACAACCAGCGGGCGAAACTAAGGCCCCAATAGGTGTGTAGATATTAGCAGATATATCTAACCTAAATAACGCGTGAGTTGAAGGAAAACTTAAAGTTTTTCTTTGCATGTAGCTCATGCGTTTACCTCACAAAAACAAACAAAATTTAAGGAGTATTCAAATGCCAGAAGTATATCAGGCAGAACGTACCATATCAGCTGTATTAAAAGAACAGAAACAGGTTGATCAAGTTATTCGACGTTTGCTTGACCGGGGTGTGCCGAGAGATCATATTTCGATTATGGGCAGAAATTTCCAATCGGAAACGCGAATTTCTGGCTTCATCACTAAAAAAGATGTGATTCTAGGGGGATTGAGAACCGGGGCAATTTTTGGTTCCTTGTTTGGTTCATTTCTCAGCTTGCTGACTGGTGTCGGTGTACTATTAATTCCTTTTGTTGGCCCCATTGTGGCGGCTGGCCCCATTAGTGCTTTACTACTAGGTGCTGCTAGTGGTGCGATCGCAGGTAGTGCTGGTGCTGGTTTAGTCTCCGCTTTGACTGCTTGGGGAATGCCAGAAGAGAAAGCTGCCATCTACCAAACTCGCTTACAAGCTGGTGAATTTTTATTGATGACAGAAGTACCAAGCGATCGCGTGGGAGAATTTCAATTGTTGCTAGAAAGTGCTGGTGCAGAAGAAATTCACACCACGGATAAAACCTTGAGTCATCCTTGTTCTGGGCCTTGCAATAGTCCCGATGACTTGTCTCCTGAAGTCCGCGCTCATCTTTCTCCAGAAGCTCAACGCACGTTTATTGAGCGCTACAACGCTGTTTTAGATGAAACAAGTGACGAGTTCACATCTGAACAGGCTGCTTGGGAATCCGTACATCAGAAGTACGACGAAGATGACAAAGGCGTTTGGTCAAAAGCTAAGGTGAACGTTTAGGAATTAATTTTTTGCTTAATTCACCACACCACAAGGGGTACAGTATTGCTGTACCCTTAAGACTTAAATTCTATCTGACGATAGACAGGAAAATCAACTCATAGTGGTAGTCTATTGACTATGTTTTCATAAATTTAGTCATTTAAAGGTGCCAAAAAATATGAGTATCGAAAAAAGAGTAGAAGCTACTGCTAAAAATATTGAAGGTAAGGTGCAAGAGGTAGTTGGTGAAGTAACTGGTAACCCAGCAGATAAAGCAGAAGGCCAATCAAAGCAAGCTGAATCCCAAGTTATCCACACTACAGAAAATATCAAAGATGAAATCAAAAAAGTTATAGATTAGCTGATTGCTTCATCTAGAACTTGATTTGTTTTTAATTTTAAATACTCCACTCTTTCATCAGCAGTGGAGTATTTTTTAGTTTTCTTACAGCAGCAGTTTTACCTGTCACTAAATTCAACTCCCTCATTAATTTTGTCTTTATAATTACCTAATAACTGCTACGCCCAGTTAATAATCCCCATAGGAAAATGGCAATTATTGCACCAATAATAGCAACAATTAGACCGGGAATACTCAACGCTGCCGTAGTTAATTGTAATCTTCCTGTTTGTAAGAGAGTAAATACAGTACCCCCAATTAAAGCACCGATAATACCTAAAGCCATAGTTGCAATGATGCCACCGCCTTGATGTCCAGGGTAAATAGCTTTAGCGATCGCTCCAGCAATCAGACCAAGAATGATCCACGCAATAATGTTCATGATTTAATTTATCAAAAGTCTTATCAGTAATTTATTTATTAGTATCTAGTTTTACTTCTACCGGAAGATATAGCTATTAAGTATTAATGAAAATCTATCCCTATAGCTATAGCCATCCAAATTGAATCGTGAGAATATACAGAGGCTAAACTTAATTATGCACGTGTTGTGATTGAAATTACTATGTCTTATCCAAAATACAACATTTGAGTGAAGTTACACAAAACATACATATTTATGTGTTGCATTTTTTTAAATAATGCGTATTTGTACTGTATTAATGCCAAAATTTTATTGTCAATGTACCACCTTAATTATCAAAGAATGGCTTCATTAATTGAATTTTGATGCAACTGATACTAATTTTAATTGAGCTTAAAAATTATATTTATATCTTTTCGCATCCTGAGAGGAAATCGGAAAATGTGTTCGTAGTTACTATCTAGCTTTTTTTGGTCGCAGACAATAGATAAAATTTTTCTAAATGAAATCTTTGATACTTTATTATTTTCAAATAAGGATTTATTATGTACCACTAGAGATTAATAACTAATATTCCATTTTGCTGGTTTTTTGCAAAAAAGACCTCTTGAGATATAATACTATCTAGCAAAATAATTAAATTCTCTTAACACAATCCAGGCATAAATATTATGAATGAACAAGTGAAAGTCATTAAACTCAGTGGAATTGTCAATACTACAAACTCACAAGAATTACGACAACATATTACTCATCTTTTAGATAGTGGTGCAAAAATTGTGTTAGTTGATTGTCAAGATGTGACATTTATGGATAGTTCGGCCTTAGGAGCTTTAGTTTTAGCTTTTAAAACTTTAAGAGCAGCAGATACTAGACTAGTTCTTTGCTCTATTAATGAACAGATTAGAATATTATTTGAATTAACCGGTATGGATAAAGTATTTGAGATATTCCCTAATCAAGATGAGTTTAATCAAGTTGTACTTTCTCATACTTAATTAATCAAAGTTAATTTGCAGGATTGATAAATCATCATCAAAAGCCTCTTTGGAGTTCAAAGCGATGAGATAATTCAATACTTGATCGAGTTGTCGATCTATAGTATGTTGTAAGCTCACAAGTATTTGAATAAAAGCATCTAAACTCCAAAGTGTGCCATCAACTTTAGTAATTTCGTAAGCACCATCACTAAAAATATAAAGGCTACTATATTTTTCAATATGGCAACACTCATCCACATATTTGGATTCGGGAAACATCCCGACTGGCATACCAGGAGTTCTCAATAGTTGTATTTTAGTATTTTTAGCAGTTGTGCCAGATACTAATATTGCTGGTGGATGTCCAGCACTGGCATAAACTAATTTCCTGGTAACTCGGTTATAAACACCATACCAAATAGTAAAGTATTTATCATTTTGGTAATTCATCTGGAAGG
Organism: Nostoc sp. CCY0012; assembly: GCF_963920855.1. Classification (NCBI taxonomy): domain Bacteria; kingdom Bacillati; phylum Cyanobacteriota; class Cyanophyceae; order Nostocales; family Nostocaceae; genus Nostoc; species Nostoc sp. CCY0012. The sequence continues at coordinate 28,472 of NZ_CAWUDM010000033.1, forward strand.
TTTCGTTTAAAGCCTCAAGGACATGACTAGGTTGATAGTAATTTAGTCCTTTTAAGGCCCGAGAACGTAAGAGATTCAGCACAGAAATCGATGGGAGAGCAGCCTTGAGTCCGTGTCCAGCGGTATCTAGTAGGTAGATTGCCAAGTAGTCGGAATCTAGCCAGTAGTAATCGAAACAGTCGCCACCGAGTTGGCGAGAGGGAATGAATCGGGAATTGATGCTGAAAGGTTCACTAACTGGCTCAGGTAGCAGCGATCGCACATATTCTGCTGCTTCGGTTAATTCGTTTTCTAACAGCAGCTTTTGGGTTTGCAAGTCTCGACTTAATTGATGTAAGCGCAAGCCTGCTCTGACTCTAGCTTGCAGTTCATTTTTTTCAATGGGTTTGGCAATAAAATCATCAGCACCCGCATCTAGTCCTTGGACACGATCAGCGATGGAATCCAAAGATGTTAAAAAAATAAAGAATGTTGTAGATAAATTAGGATCGGTTTTAATCCGTTTACAGACTTCTAAGCCATTCAATCCAGGCATAATCCAATCACAAATAATCAGTGCTGGATTGTAAGCGATCGCTTGAGCAATGCCTTCATCTCCATTACAAGCAGCAATTATTTGATAACCCTCTTTTTCTAGCATTCTTTTTAGGAGTGTTAGTATAGAAATATCATCATCAATTACTAGTATTTGAAACATATAATTTTATCGAACAGTCTAATTAAGAATTTTTATTTAAAAGTTATTAAACCCTAAAAATAAAAACATTATGGTGGAGAAAGCGGGTTGATCCATAAAAGAATTACACGTTTTAACTCATTTAAATCGCGGTAAACTTCTTGTCTAAACCATTGTCCTAAAGCATCCAAGGGCGTAAATGATGCTCCTGATTGCCATTTGATATCTTGACCCAAGGGTGTGGTGTGAGTTCCCGGTAAGGTTTGTGTAGTCACCATTTCCGGAAAACGGGCTTGTAAGATTTTAGTTAAAGCGGTTGATTGGTCGATGGTATCGTTAGTAAATTTGATCAATAAGTTGCGACGGATTTGATAACGTTCTTGCACCAATTGGTTAGTTTCCAGTGGTGAGGGGGTGAACTCTATCATCAAAGTAGAGTTAAATTGTTCTACTAAGGGGATCGCCTCTTTAGCCGCGTAGTTATTAAACGAGATTAAAATATTGCCGGCACGTTCTACAGGCAAAAGACTACCTATAAGTAAGTGCAGCTTACAACCCATACTATGCCCCAGCCCGTAGGTAGGGAGGTAAAGTTTGCGTAATGTCCCACTATCTTGTAGACGTTCTATGGTGCGCTCAAAGTTAAGTAGTACAGTTTTGGCGATCGCAATATGGTCTAAAGTATTGACAAATGGCGTAGCAATAATCACATATCCCTTACTGGCTAGTTGTTCTAATAACCAACGGTAAGTCAAATGGGGCGCAGTCGCAACAAAGGCACCTCCCAAGAAATGGATAATCCCAATGGGATTGCGGGGAATGAGTACCCAGTTACCTCGAATTTCTTTCCAGTCCATACCCACAGGCGATCGTTAAATTCACACCTCTTTATGTTAGACCTTGGATTGCAACGCTGGGGTGCTTGGCGATGGAAAAAGCTACAATTACAGCTAGTTTATTCTTGACCTCATGCGACACTCATCAAAAAATGTATCCTAACGCTGGGCTTGCAACCTTGACATTTCCAGTTGTACATCCAATGCAATCTGCAATGCTTCATTGAGTAACCTACCATGTTCAGTGGCCCGTTCTGTAACTTGCATCGCTGTTAAAGTTGCTAAATTGTTAACAAATAGCTCTGTATTGCTCAGGATAAAATTCTTATTTTCTCGCAAAATTCTTTCTGTCTTTAAAGCCCGAATTAAATCGCTCTTGGTGAGTTTGAGCGCGGCAATTACTTTTTCCCTTTCTTTGATGGTTACTTCTGGATTGCCAGCTTCTTCTATTTGGTCGTTGATATGTATTGCCTTGATAACTGAATTATATCTATCAACATCATTTAAAAGTATTTCTAAAGAGTTGGTCATATTATCATGAAGAATTTGTAATCTTCTCCACCATAAATAATATAAAGTAATTTGTGTGATGCCTCCACCCCAAAAACATAACATGATTAACACAATCCACGAAGGAATAGTGACCCATGCAGCAAACAACTTAATAAAAATATCAAAAACTAAATAGCTAAAAACAAATATAGAACAGCTAATAAAAACTACAGTAGCTCCTTCGGAACCTTTAAGTTTGTTTACAATTTTCTTGATTAGATTTTTTAAAGGATTGCTAATAATAATGAGTTCGTCTTTCACAGGTAAATTAGTCAATTTTTGTAATTCTCTTTGACTAATCTCTAAGCCATGTAAATCATTACGCACAGCTTTCCCATCCTCACCTAAATAGTTATTTAGTCCAATATAGCAATCAAATTTCTTGATTGCTCGTCAATTCACCATATTATCCAAATTTTCTTTTATTTAAATTAATTGCTACAATGCAGAGATGATTTTTGTGTACAATAAGTTACTCTGACACCGAAATAACTAGTACTAATACGCGCTTGTTTATGATTTTTGGATCTGACTTTTTCACAGGTAATATGATCCCACTAGTTACCATACTCTAATATTTTAAAGGGTAGGCTTACCAAACATAGCTAACGAAAGAAAAAAGTCCATCATAAAAATTGATACCCAAGTTGTAACAACTGCCTTTGTCGCTGATTCTCCGACTTCTTTTGCGCCTCCTTTAGTAGTTAAACCCCAACTACAGCCAATGACAGCAACTATAACCCCAAAAACCAACCCTTTGACTAAAATCATAAGTAAATCTGATGGCTCTAAAAAAGTCCTCACTGACTCTAAAAAAGCCTCTGGATCAATATTGTAAAACTGTGCTGCGGCAAAAACTCCACCACTGATGCCTGTAACTAAAGCAAAAATCATCATAATTGGCATCATCAAAACGCAAGCAATGACTCTAGGAAGTACTAAATAATCGATGGGATTTGTTTTCAGCATATAAAGTGCATCAATTTGTTCTGTCACCCGCATCGCCCCTATTTCGGCGGCAAAAGCAGAACCTACTTGTCCAGCAATAATACTAGCTGTTAAAAGAGGAGCCAATTCTCGACAAAAAGCTAATGCAAAAGCACCACCTACTGCACCAACAGCACCAAATCTGATTAATTCTCTAGCAGTTTGAATGGTAAAAATCATACCTGCAAACCCACTTACAAGCAGAACTGGCGAGATAGAACCAGGCCCGGTGGTCACCATATGTTGCAAAATCTTACGGTAGCAGGTTTTTCCTTGGAGCAAATGTAGCAACACTTGACCAAAGAGTAGCACTGCGGCAAAACAGCGTACAACCCACAATTGATCTAAATTTTCTCTTGTTTGCAATTTTACCGCCCTTAAGACTAAATTATTGAGTACCTGAGTCATTGTACTTTCTACACTGGGAAGCATTTGCTACTACCCCTGGCAGTACAGTAGGCATAAACTTAGCTTCGTCATCAGCTTACCGGAAACTGTGTTTTGTCTCAAGTTATTTCTTTAGTATGGAAGCTAGCAATTTATCTGGCTATTAATATATTCAAGTTGAGATTTTTTTTGAATATTTTTACTTATTTATAATTGTTTTTTATTTACTGAATATTTTTAAGTAAACATAGCAATTTTATATAATTCATATAAATCAATTAACCATCTTATAGAAAAATATGCCAGTAGTAACTTTAGTCTCACAGAAAAAAATAAAACTATTCACGTATTTTATAGTCTCAATTAACACTGGCAATACTGTTTATTTAAAATAAGAAATATTGATTTTTTAGGATTTTGCTAATATTCAAAATTAATGTTCGCCTTTAAAAAATACTTTTTGTGATTCAGTCAACTATCTAAAGGAAGATAAAAAAAACACAGGTTTGACCTTAAGCTAGTTGTGCAATTTAGCCAAATCTGAGAAGATTATTCATAAGATTTGGAAAAACTCCATTTTTTTAATATTATTTAAGAGTTCTGATTGAGTAGGTTTGGTGATGTGAGCTATTTTCGTTCATTTCAGCGAAATAGTTATCAAATGTCCTTCTCTTACTTATTGCCCGTGGTTAAGAAATAATGATTGTTTTCTCATGATTTTTGATTTTTAAGAGTTAACATTTCCCATTTATACTTTCGGACTTTGGAGATAGATATTAACCTCATACTCATGTGTCTACCCTTGGCTAACCAAAATTTCTTGCAGTGTTTTACAGTTTTTTGTGGAGGATATTTTCATGATTAGTTTCTTACGTTGGTCATCAGCAAGCACCACTTTGCTAGCTTTAGGAGTAACCTTAGCCGCAGTAAATCCCATGATAATTTCTGGGACAGCCTCAGCTCAAACTCCCACTCCTACTACTCCTGCACCCACTTCGACTGTTAATTTATCGGATATTGGTTCAGATTATTGGGCGCGTCCATTTATTCAAGCACTAGCTGAAAGAAACGTTGTTTCTGGCTTCCCCGATGGGACTTTCAGACCAAATCAACCTGTAAGCCGGGCTGAATTTGCCGCCATGATTCAAAGGGCTTTCGACAGACAATCAGTGCGACAACTCAGTCCAGGTGGGTTTACAGATGTTCCCGCGGGTTTTTGGGCAGCTTCAGCAATTCAAGAAGCCTACGAAACAGGCTTTATGTCAGGTTATCCGGGGAATGTGTTTTTGCCAAATCAGCAAATTCCCAAGGTTGAGGCGATCGTTGCTTTAACAAATGGTTTGGGTTTGCAAGCTGGGGAAAATCCCTCAGGTATTCTTAACACTTACTTTACAGATGCTTCGTCCATCCCCAATTATGCTGTCAATAGTGTCGCGGCTGCGACACAAGCCAATATTGTCGTCAACTATCCGAATGTCAATCGACTTAATCCATTACAACCTTTGACTCGCGCCGAAGCAACGGCAATTTTGTATCAAGCTTTAGTCAGACAAGGACAAATGCAGGCTCTAGCGACCAATATTCCAGCCGCTAATTATATAGTTAGGGGTGGTGGTGACACTCAAACTGCTCAAGATATTGTTTCTCTAGCAGCAGCAAGTGAGTCTTTTACTAGCCTAACTGCCTTATTGCAAACAGCAGGTCTAGCAAGTATTCTCCAACAACCAGGCCCTTATACAGTTTTTGCTCCCACCGATGAAGCATTTGCCGCTTTACCCCCTGGTACTTTAGAAGAGTTACAGCAACCAGAGAACCGAGAATTACTGATTAAGATTTTGCGATATCATGTGGTTCCTGGTCAATTAACTGCTAATCAACTCTCAGCCGGAGAATTGAAAACCTTTGAGGAAGTACCTGTAAATATTCAAATTGACAGCGCTACAAATCAAATTGCCGTCAACGAAGCCAATGTGATTCAGCCGAATGTCCAAGCCAGCAATGGTGTCATTCATGTAATTAACGAAGTCCTGATTCCACCTAATCTGGGAGTTACTCAACAACCCCCAGCAGAACAACCCACGCCTGGGGTAGAGCCAGGGACAGCTACCCGTGGTGGTTCTAGTTATGTTGGGGTTGCTGGTAACATTGGTATTGCTGGCGATAGGACACTCAGTGAAAGTAATTTTGCCGTCATTAGCAAAGTTGGACTGACAAATACTATCTCGGTGCGGCCATCGGTAATATTTGGCGACGATACGATGTTTTTGGTTCCCGTAACTTTAGATTTTTCTCCCCGTGCTACCGATGCCTTGGGTGGACAACAATTTGCTATATCGCCTTACGTGGGTGCAGGTGTAGCTATTGAGACTGGAGATGGTTCTGATGTTGGTTTATTGCTAACAGGTGGTGTAGATGTGCCTTTAGGCGATCGCTTTACAGTCACAGGTGGAGTAAATGCAGCTTTTCTAGATAGCACGGATGTCGGTCTGTTGTTGGGGATTGGTTACAACTTTTAATTAACGCCGACACATAAACTTAGCTTGCTTAGGCAAAGATAAAACCCCTTTTCGCCAGCCAGCGAGGAGGGGAATATTATTTATTGATGAGTAAAAATAGAGAATAGCCAGTAATAGCAAAAATCCAGGCGATCGCAGCTGGAAAAATCACCACATCCCGCACAATAAATAAAATCCAATCTTTTCGTAGTTCTTGTTTAAACTTAAGTTCTCGCAGCTTGCGTTCTAATTCTGCATCTGCTTGTGATTGTACATTTATTGTTGATATAACTGACTTTTTATCTGTATCCATTTTTTTACACTCTGCACAAGTTAAATTTTCTGCTATTTGTTGATAATTATAAGCACCAACATATATATAATTCAGCAACATTTAAATAATTAATTTAAAGATTTTATCTGTTAATACCCGTTTCAACTATATTTCTCCTCTAGGTAATTAACATAACTTTCTTCTGGATTTTGTGATTCTAAGCGAATTGCACCTATTAGGCTTTGTGTCCAGGGGTCAAGCTCAGATAAATATTCTAAGGTTTCGTGAGGAGAAATAGAAGTATGATTTTCTAATTGTGTTGGTGGGTAACGCTTTTTGAGTAACTGAATAAAATCCAGTAGTAATATTTGAGCTTCTTCTGGTAAATTATCAATATCTCTATATATTTCTTCAAATTTTATTACCATAATTAACTACTATAGGTAGTAAAATTTTCAGTATTATTTTATTATAACTGAGGTATATCGGATAATCATAAATAAAATAAGTATTGAAGAAATCATCATAGACAAGGTAAGAATATTACCTCCTGATAAGCAACAAGAGGCGCTGGATTTTGTAGAATTTTTACTAGCGAAAATCCATAGAGAAGGGTTATCAAATCAACCCCAAAATTCAGGTATTTCGGCTTTGATTATGGCTCAAGAATATATTGGTTGTGTGGAAGCAGCAAATAATTTGTCTACCAATAAATATTATTTGGATGGTTACGGTTCCTGATGAGGGCATTAGTTTCAACTCATCAGTTAGAACGGTATATACACAGTTTAGCAATTTCGTGGTAATTGTCTTTTTTATCAATCAGAGCTAACCAAAATCCTGTATCAACGATGATCATATTTAGTCGATAACGTATTAGATAAAACTTCTTTATAAGTAGTTGATAAATCTTCTTCAACAGAACAACAACCAATTAATCCCATTTCTTCAAACTTTTCATAGAGATTTTTCTCTTGACTATCATTTTCTAATTCTGTTTGTGGGTAACGCTTTTTGAGTAACTGAATAAAATCAAGTAGTAAGGTTTGAGCTTCTTCTGGTAAAGTATCAATATCTCTATATATTTCTTCAAATTTTATTACCATGATTAACCCCTATAGTTAGTAAAATTTTCGGTATTATTTTATTATAACTAAGGCGCACCGGATAATCTGGTAAACATGATTATTCACCTTTGCAACCTAAAGAAACAAAGGATGTAGGGTGGGTTAGGCGCAGAGAATAATATGTTCAAAGTGAAGATTTTTGTTTGCGCTATAAACCACCATTTTAGGTTAGGTTATTGGTTTGGTGGGTTAACTTTCCCCGGTGTATCAGTCATAGTTATAAATCCTCATCTAATATTCCTTCAATGTCTCTAGCACCATGAATTACGCGCAAAATATCAACTTCTGATTCAGTGAGACGATAAAAAATGAGATATTTTCTAAATCCTTTGATAGATTGTTGTCGAATGTCTGCTAAATTAGGATGGGAAAATTGACAGAGTTTTCCCATAGCTGGAGTTTTTGCTAATTGTTTAAATGTTGCTTCTGCTGCAATTAAAAAGCGGGCGGAAACGTCTAAACTATCCTCGGCTATGTAGGTTGCTAAATCTATTAAGTCGCAGATAACTTGAGGTCTTTTTTTAAGTTCAAACATCACGGCTAAATTGCGCTTTGACGTTTGTTAATTCTTTCGCTGACTGTTTGACGGATATCTTCCCAATCTTGAGCAGTCATTTCTGTTGCATTTCCAGAGTTTAATCCTTCTAAGAGCATGGTTTGTAGACGTTCATTTGCTTTCTGTTTTTGATCTTGTCGCACTAATTCCCGAAAATATTCACTGACGCTGCTGTAAGCACCTTGAGCTACCTGTTCTTCTATATAAGTTCGCATAGTATCAGGTAAGGAAATATTCATACTTTTCATAAGGATTAGTTCGGTGAATCTGCTTTTTTATATTATGGCAGTTTTTGTCATTTTATGCCATTGATACTTAGGTTATTGGTTTGGTGGGTTACGCTGTTGCTAACCCACCCTACTGGACTGGTGATGGTAGGGTAGTTTGGGTTTTGCTTTTGAGCCTAACCTACTTGCTAATGATGAGTTAAAATAAAAAACATTGTCTACTCAAGTGAGAAAAGTTATGGAAAATTTACTACCTCACAAAATTTTACAATTAAGTATTGCTGAAAGAATCCAATTAGTCCAAGATATTTGGGATAGTATCACTATAGATGCTGATGATGTAAATATTAGTGATGCTCAAAAACAGGAATTAGAAAGACGTTTAAAACTTTATGATCAAAATCCTCATCAAGTGTCTACCTGGGAGGAAATAAAACAAAAATTTAATTGTTAGTCTGCTTAAAAACAGGTGTTCTCTTTTACTATATTCTTAATTTTTATTTTTTCCGTTTTTTCATGAACATCTCTTATTGGTTTAGTAATCAATAGGACTTACGCAACTGGCATATTGTTTTAAGTTTGTAGTGAGGACTTTAGTCCTCAAGATAAGGGCTGAAGCCCTTACTACGAGCAAAAAATTTTTATTTTTTGTGACACTTGCGTCAGTCCTGATTAAAATACAGACATATTTAGCTTGACTTAGATTAGCTTTATAAAATTAATTTTGGATTACAATATTCCGCGTTCTTCCTTGCGATGTAAAAATGCTGCAATTTGTGCGAGTGATTTCAACTTTACAATCTGCTTACATTGAAAATGTGGACATTGTAGATAAAACATATCTAGAACGATGTTGGAGTGGTTAGATTTATCTTTTTCTCGCAAAACCATAGGCACATGATGTATTGGGCAGAGTATATCCTTATCTTCCTCTCTCAAATGTTGTCTAAGACGAACAACGGTTTTTTGAATTAATGGACGTGTAAAACTTTGACTGAGTTCGGTATTTGATAACTGAAGTTCAAGTATATTTGCTTTGTGCATTAACCCGATATCTTGTGTTTGAAATGACTGTGTACCTCTACATTGATTATTGTAATAACCAACACACGACCAAAAAAAATCACTCAATAGAAATATACTACCGTCAGCACGATTTCTATGCTGTAAAATCATTGGTCTACCGCACACACATCGTTTTTCCAGGACGACTTGCCCCATCTGAAACTGAAGGATGTGAACTTTATCATTATTCAAAAATGATGTTTCATAGGTATCAGGATTTGTTGCTTGTTCAGTGACGACTTCCTGCGTTTTAGCCTTTTGCCACTGCTCAAACTTATCTTCACGTTGCTTTTTTAATTCTTCTAATTTCTCTATATCACTTTGCTTGAGAGAACCATCACGCGACCACTTTTTCTCAAGATCTGTTTCTTCAATTCCAATATTTTTGATATCAATTTGAATATTGACAGTAACAGGAGTTGGATTTGATGCAGGCTGGTTTTCTGCAACTCTCTCTTGTAAAACTTCATCAACAAGTCCAGCAATATAATTTCTTACCAGTTGTTGAGCAGTGCGGATTCTCTTTATAACAGTAGCACTAGCCCCAAAAATTGCTTCGATAAATCCCATATTCCTAATTTTTGAATAGGTTTTTGATCGCAAGCTTATATTTTAATGTTTCAAAACAAAACCGCAAATATACGCAATATAACGCCCATTTATCTGCGTACACCTGCGGTTTAAAAATCCTTAATGCACTAACGCGATCGCCCGCTTTGTTAACGCCTCAGCAGTCAACCCATTAAACGCCATCAACTCACCTGCACTCGCTGTAGTTTCCCCACGCTTCCAGGCGAAAGTATCACGTTTACAATTACTGCGTAACATAATTGGTTCTAACATTGCGGCTGCACCACCAGTTACACCAATTAAGGCATTACCAGCAAATAATTCGGCAAATTTGGCATCATCCATAAACCCACCATCGGGTTCTGAACAAGTTTCCCAAGCGGTATCATCAGGACGATATAAACGGCGAGGATTAATAATAGAAACTATCTTCACGCCAATACCTTCTGTTTCTAAAAATGCAGCAGCTTCAAATACTGGCATTAATGTCATATCGCCAATGACTGCAAACACAACTTGTTGATCACCAGGAACTTCATGCAACAATACTGCACCATCGCGTAAACCTTGATGAGTTTGGGCAAAAGTTGTGCGAATTGGTAACGGTGATTTACTGGCTGTAATCACAACTCCCTTATTCTTAGTTTTTAATGCCCAGTCATAACAAGCTTGGATACTGTTAGCATCGGGGGGAAATAATGGGAAAACATTACCATTTCGCATCAACGAAGCAAAGTAAGCTTCTATTTCTGGACGTTGGTGTGTCCAACCGTTACGCCCTTGTTCTAATGCGCCGGCAGTAAATAATGTAATAGTTGAAGGTGTAGGACGGCGTAATTCTGCCATTGCTTGGGTGACTGTTTGCCAAATTGGTAACCCGTTGATGGCAAAAGATTCGTAAGAACACCAAAGGCTTCTTGAACCCATTAACGCTAAACCAGCGGCTAAACCTGCACAAGCATCTTCACTTAAAGGTTCGTAAACTTGTCCGTCTGGTGCTTGGTTATATAAATCATCAACCGTGGGGTGAATGACTTTGAGTGCTTGATTGATATTGCCAATTCCTGAGGCTTCGTTACCGTCGGCGTTGGTGACTAAGAATTTACTATCTTTGTTACCAACAATTCCTACTAATTTACCCATTGCGGTTGTGGAAACTTTGGGATCACCACCAACTGCATATTCTTCTAATGGCAAATCGCCTAAGTCTGGTAATGGTAATTCAAATTCTGTAACTACTGTTTTAGCGGCTGGGCCTCCGCCTGCACGTTCGGCGTTGGTGCGGACTAATTGCCAAGCTTCCACAGGTAAAGCACGGGTTTGTAATGCACTGATCATATGAGGTGCATCTAGCGTATCTTTGGGATAAAGGTTGTGAGATTTGGAACCCCGCGCGTGGACTCCGGCACCTTTGAGTTGTTTAATGATGAAGACAGTTAGCTGGCCGTTGAGGGCTGAATGGGCTGCTTTATCCATACCCAAGAGTACAGCTTTGGTAAAGGCTAGGCGTTGCTCAAAGGAAAAGGCGGTACTATCAACGTAATCTCCTGGTTGGTTTTGATCATCAAAGTCTTTGGCATCGACTAATACCACCTCTGCAAAACCGTTACCATGCCAGTATGCTTTCATCTGGTCGTTGGTTTTCAACGAAACCATACTATGGTGTTCTTGGCTGTAACCGTTCCATACCAACACAGGTAAGAAGTTGGTGACACTGGGATAAGCAGTGTTGAAATGTGCCATTGCACTCATGATGTAGGGTTCGCCCAATCCACCATCGCCTACGGTGAAGGGAAATAATTTATCTCTGTGTAACAAGGCGGCGGACATGGCAAAGTGTTGTCCTTGTCCCAGGGGTCCCGCTGGTGCCAGAATACCGGGAATATAACCAGAGAGGTGTCCTAACAGACCGTGTTTTTCGCGGAAGCGATCGCGCAATTGTTGGACGGTAAAAATTCCCATGTCCTCTAAAGAACGATCCAAAAACATGGCACTATAGAATCCAGGGGCATGGTGTCCCACTTCGGTAATGATGTTTTTATGACCCAGCATGACCAGCGCTGCATAGGCTTCTGTTTGACTGGCAAAACCACCAGGGTGTCCAGAGGCTTTACTACCAGTAACTTGTAGGGTCAGGTAGCGGAGGGCATCGGCAGCCAGCAAAGTTTGATAGACGGCTGCGGGATCTGTGGGATCGGCGATCGCTCCTTTGCCCAATTCTATGGCAGGTGTTGCACCATAAGTGTCAAAACTGGGTAACGCCTCACCAAAATATTGAATCCCTTCACAAAAATTAGGAAGCGCTGAAGATGCCTTTGATGTCATTGCGGTCATGCTGAATACCTTATAAAAAGAGGGCAAACTGTAGATGCTTGATGAATTTAACAAAAATTTTACATCTTTGCGGTTGTCAGAGTTGATTGCTTTTTCACAACTTGAGGATAAGTACTTTCAATCGTTGCCTAGCAAAAACTGAAAATTATCAGTTACTCTGAGTATAAATAATCTTGACATAATATTTTTCTTTCGATATAATCCTAAGCTTTATTTTTATGGTATACTGAATACATATTACTAACTGTGTAAGCAAATCAGGCGTAGCAGTATATTTTTCTTACATTGATGAGGTTGAAGAGAAATTGAAAATTAAAGCGTTGGATATTAAGGCAGGCGATCGCATCGTTGCCTACTGCAAAAACAAAATGCAAATCTGCAAAGTCAAGCAGATTATAGATCCGGGCCAGACCAATATTACGTTTTCAGTATTCACAACTGAATATTACCGTGGCTGCTCAGTTTCCTGCGTAGTCCGCTTTCACTTTGATGCTTTAGTTGAATTAGTCAGCTAAAGAGGAAAACTAAATTTTCTCATTAAGACGAGCGATCGCTTGATTCTCAAAGACAGTGATTATTGCCACATTTTTATGGCGAATTAAAAAATATTGCTAAAATTATTTCTCCGCCTCCTCTGCGCCTACAGCCCTTACGGGCATCGCTGCGCGCGGGCGGTTAGATTCTTGACTCTAAACTGAAGTTTTTCAGTATAAATGTACTGATGTCGCCTCACATCACCTTCGTTTTTAGTCAGCATTTAAATTGTGTGAAAAATTTGTAACCCAAATGATAGTTCCTGTGATGTTGTGGGTATTCTCTTTACTAGAGGCTTACATTATCTAAGTATTTTCCACATTTAGATGCTTTTAATCTTGTTTAAATATGAACTTTGACGCTGCTATTGATCATGTATATTTGCAATATATTCAAAAATTAATTCCGTCAATTGCAACTGATACTTTATCCAAGATTGCTGCAATTCTAGAAAATACTTCGTGGGATGATCCTCAATCGTCTGCTGATTGGAATAACTTAGCAGTAGTCGCCTTGAGTGAAGCTGAACAATGCCATGACAATCTAGTTATGCGTTCAGTTTATTTAGAAATGGCTGTTGAAGCCTTAAATAATGGATTGAATATAGATTATCATCCCATTTGTGCCGCCCATCTTGCATTAATTCATAGCATGATTGGAGAAAAAACGAAAGCAGTAGAGATATCATTTAATACTTTAATTAACACTCTTCAGTCTGCTTATGTATCCTGTGAAAATCAGAGTGATTTTTTAATATATATTTTTGAAAAAAATAAAAATATTTCCAAAAACGAGCAACAATGTTTAGAAAAGAAGTTGTTATCTGTCAATAGCTACCAACAAGCATTATTTTTATTAAGTGAAATCATATGTCACTCACAGATAGCTTTTTACACTGGGGTGAGTCGTCGTTTCTTACATATAGTTGCTCAACTTTCAGAAAATTCAGTTAATGCTAGTCTGAAGTTAGGAATATCTAGTTTAATGGCTGGAGAACAAGAAGGAATTTTATATTTACATCAAGCTAGAGAATTAGTAACCGATTCTGCACCTATTCTGCAAGCGCTTTACTTGGCTTATCAGAATTTAAACAATACAGCAGTGGCAGATTATTGGCAAGAAGTATCAGGTAAATTTTATCAGTCAAATTCCCTAACTCCCGAATGGTCTTGGACTCAATTACCAATAAATAGTTCATTCACTTATGTAGCTTTTGAAAGTGATATAATCATGGCAGTTGAGCCAAACTTACGTAGTATTGCAACCAGTGTTTTAATTACTGAGCAAGACTGGTTTGAAAAAGAAATGGAGTTTTGGCGCAATAGTATTAAACCCGGTATGACGGTTATTGATGTTGGCGCTAATATTGGTGTATATACTTTTAGCGCTGCTGCAAAAGTTGGTTCTGAGGGACGAGTTTTCGCTGTGGAACCGTTCTCTGTTTGTGTAAATTCGTTACGGGAAACCTGTAGAATTAATCAATTTGAGTGGGTAAATGTTTGTGCTGGGGCTGCAAGCGATCGCAATGGTACAGTAAAATTATTATTACACTCTGCTAATGAACTTAATCAGTTAGTTTCTAGCGATGAAGCAGATAAAATGGCTGGATATGCTTTTGAAGAAGTCAGATGTTTTACTTTAGATAGTTTAATTGAGCAAGAAAACATTGATAAAGTAGATTTCCTCAAACTAGATGCAGAAGGTCATGAAATTTCTGTTCTGCTTGGTAGTGAGAAGTTAATTGCTGAGTTTGCCCCAGTGATTTTATATGAAAATATTGCCGGCAGTCAAGGCAGTAACATTGAAGTGGCACAGTATTTAAACAAAATAGGATATGAACTATTTCACTATCAACCTTATATTCAAAAACTAATCCCAGTAAATTCTGATAAAGATTTTCAGGAACAATTAAATTTCATTGCTTTACCACCTGAAAAAATGTTCATGTTTGATATTTAATTCAATATAGTACTCATATTTGATTTATGAAACACACCCTACATATACTTAGATTTTTTCAATAATCCAATCGGATTCCTCTAGATTACTAAGTAAATTTTATTTAACTCTATAGTTAAAGATTATTTAAAACAGTTATTATTTAAGATACCAGTTATCATCTAATAATTGTTCTAAAGAATAGGGACAACAGGTAGGAAATAGATTTTGAGACAATCCTGTTTTTGTACTGACAATTTTAACAGCAACATTGTAAATAGACTCTAATCCTTGAACTAGCTTATTTTTTAATGTTGTGGTTAAGCTATTGTTTAAATCATCTCGAAAAGCAATTATTTCACCTTGCCAATGCCGATAATTGCGTTCATATTCTTCCTGCCAATATTCTAACAATAGAAGATGAATAATAATTTGTTTTAAAAGACTTCTAACTTTGTTTAAATCATTTCTTCCCAAACTTTCTAACTCCTCAATCAAATTATCTATGTCCAAATTTTCTAAGTCTTTGGTTTTTAGAAGTTTAATAGTTTCTTCCAGCCAAAGATAATCGTCAATTTCATGCAGTTGTTGTAGGTAATTTTGTGTTATGTTTAACATAATATACATTCCTCTTTGTTAGTAGTTGTCATTTATAATGATGTATTTGTCATCACATAATACTAATAATCGCCCTTAATTTAAAGATTAACATAATTCATGGCGTAAGTCCTATTATTATATTTTCTGGTTGGCTTTCCCTACTACGAGCTTTTAAGCAGTTATTGTTTACGATAATTTTCTCTACTGCTGCGTGAATTCTTCTATATCAGACATAAAATTTAAAGTTATGACAACCTCAAGACCAACAATTAATGATGTTATTGTCCCAAAAAGACTACCCTTTTTGGAATCAATCTGTTGGCAAACAGCAGATGTATATCGGTTTACTCTAGAAGAAATGCTAAGTCGTTACGAGCGTGGTTGGACATATCGTACACTGTTTAACAACCTTGAAGGTGAGGAACTTGCTTTCCTCAAAAAGCTTGCTATAAGGTATAAATCCTGGTTGCAAGTTGATTTATGACATTCAGACTAGAACACCATAATAAAATTCTCACGATTCTTGAATGTTTAGACTCTGAAGTACTTCTTGAGGGTTCTGCTTACTTCGGTGGTGGAACTCTTCTTGCTCTTGATTTTGAAGAATACAGATGGAGTAACGACATTGATTTTATTGCTTCTGTTGGTACAGAAGGCTACAAATACCTCCGTAAAGTAGTATTTGATGGTGGGTATGAAGCATTATTTCGTGATTTGAGTAAAATCAAAATTGGGCGTGGTACTACTAACCAATATGGAATCAGGATGATAGTTTTTGTAGATGATGTGCCTATCAAAACAGAAATTATTGCGGAAACTCGTTTCCAACCTGACCCGCCAAGATATCCCAAGTGGTCGCCTGTTCCTTGCTTAAGTCTCTATGACTGTTTTACTTCTAAACTACTGTCAAATTCCGACCGCTTCATGGATGACAGCGTTGAGGCGAGAGATTTAATTGATCTAGCAGTTCTCAGATTACAATCTCCAATCCCTCCAATATCAATTAATAAAGCCGAGAAAGCCTATGAGGTAATGCGTCCTTTGTTCATAGCAATACAACGCTTTCAGTCAAGACCAAATTATAGAGAAAAATTCTTTGTGGGACTACAAGTTGATAAAGCTCAGATCCCCAAAATTATTGACGGTATTGATTTATTAGCAGAAGATTTAGGTTTATCCCACACTCTAAGGCTTTTTCAAGAACAGCACGATATATTTAAGGATTTAGAATCATAAATGTCCTGAGATTAGATCGGCATAGTTCCAAATCAGCCTATACATCACCCATTGCAGAACGAATCATTCAAAGTCACGACCGTATCTTTGATGATAAAACCTGTGTTGAGGGTTTAGAAGTTTTCGTAGTAAGCACTTCAGTGCTTCCGAAAAGCTAAAGTCCTCTCTACGAGACGCTACGCGAACACTACGAGCTTATTTCTTATATATTTCCCACATTTGCTGATAAGCTTTCTCCATCTCCAGGGTAAATTGTTTACCATTCCATAACGGTGCTGTTTGTCTCGACTGTCGCAATTTCCCAGCAACTTGTTGTCTTAAAACTGCATCTTTACCCAAGCGTACACCCCACTCTATATACTCTGCATCTTTCCAAGCTATACCTTCTGTAACGCCTACATTCATCATCATGGTGTAGCTGTTACGTGCTGCAAATTGTTCACCCACTCTAGTGACTAAGGGTATACCCATCCAGAGGGTTTCTAGGGTTGTGGTTGCGCCGTTGTAGGGGTAAGTGTCTAATACTACATCAGCAATGGCTAAATTGGCTCGGTGCGTAGCTTCGGTGGGGTCTTGGGGTAAAAATCGCAGCCGGGAAATATCTACACCCTCTTCTTCGGCTATTTGGTAGAAAAACTGTTTAATTGCTTCTTCTTCAGCATCACCTTTAATTAAGAAGTAGCTATTGGGTACTTCTTTGATGATTTTCATTTGCCATCTTGTAGTTTCAGGATGACGTTTATATCCTCGTTGGGCGCTGAGATAGATAACAGCATCACTAGGAATATTTAATTCGTCTCGGCGTAGTGTGGGTATACCAACTTCAAAGCCATCAACGGCTATATATGTCTGGGGTAATCGCCATATTTTTTCTGTATAATATTCCTGTGCTGATTCTGGTAATACGTAAGGGTCGGCAATAAAATAATCAATTGCAGGTATACCGGAAGCATCCCAACCCAGCCACGTAACTTGAATTGGTGCGGGTTTGAGTGCCATGACTTCAGTGGTAATATCTAGGGTGATGCTATCTAAATCTACTAAAATATCAATTTCATCTGCATGAATTTGTTCGGCAATTTCCAAGGCGTTCATCTCTAATTTATGAGCATGACAGGCTTGGTTGACATAATATGTTTGTAAGAAATCATCTACTAGTTTGTAGTTGACGAAATAAGCAGAAATTTCAAATTTATCTCGATTATGATGCTGAAATAGCCAACGAGCTAACCAACCTACTGAATGCTTTCTTAATGCATAGGATATATATCCTATTTTTAAGGGTTTTGTAGAAGTTATTGACCCTGGATGCTTGATGATACGCTGAGTATAACGCTCTGCGGCTTCAGGAAACACAGCTTGAATATTATTTTGAAATATTTGCGCTATTTGATTATGAATTTTTCTAAATTCTGTTGGGGTATCTTTAATATGAGGTATGGCGAAAGATGGAGTTAGTAAACGTAGCGTTCTGACTTCATCTAGTGGAAGTGGCTGTGCTTGAATAAATTCTTGCAGTATACTTTCTAACTCTTGGCTGGTTGAGCAGATTTCTTGCCAATATCCACCCGCAGTCATTAAGCCACGCAGAATTAAATGAAGTGCAAATATTTTATCGGCTACATTTTTTGATAAGGAATAACATAATTTAGCTTTTTCTATTCCCAATTCATAGTTTTGAGAGTTTTGATAAAAAATAGCTAGATGTCTTAACGTTTCTACTTCTTCTGGTTCTATGCGTAAATATAATTCTAAAATCTGTGCTGCTAGTTGAGGTTGTTTGAATGTATGTCCGATTTTAATAGCAGCAGGTAGAAGTATATTAAAGGCTTGTTGTGGGTTGGTAAAGTAAGGTAGACAAGCTTCTACTAAATTTAAAGAATATGGGTGTAAGGGTATAGTGTCGAGAACTTGTTGTAATACTTGGGTTAATAATTTTAAGTTTAAATCTATAATTTCTTGTGAATTTAATAATTCAATAATACCCCAATCATTAAAATGCGTTTCATCAAAATTATTTAGTTTGATTGATAGTTGAAGAACATTTAATAGGTTATTAATATCATCAGGATTAATTTCTCGGATATGCTGACGTATAAGCCAAGATGTAGAAAATTCTTCTATATGTTCTTGTCGTTCTGCTTCTATTTGTAAAACTTCAATCAGTTTTGCTGTGTAAAATGGAGTTTTTTCATCTTCAATTTCTGCTATTGCTAGCATCCAAGTCATTTGTGCTTCGGCTTCTTTCCCTTGTAATAGTAAAGTGAGTCCTAAATACCAATAATGGGATAAGTTATCAGGGTTACTGGAAATTGCTTTTTCGTATAAATCAGTTGCTTTTGTATATTCAGATGCTAATAAATATTCATAAGCTATTTTTTCATAACTCATCATCTCGTTTTTCATAAAAGGCAATTTGAAAAATCTTGGTTTTGAAAGTTTGTAGTGAGGACTTGAGTCCTCAATAAAGGGCTAAAGCCCTTACTACGAGCTTATTTTATTATTCCTACCCATTTACTTAAATAAATTAAAGTGGATAGAAAATTCTATCCACTCTGAGGTAATTAACTGAATCAAATTTATTATTGATAAGTTAATTCGTTATTTGGATAAAGATACATAGCCTGTAGGACATACCGCAGCAGTAGATCCGTCAGTACTAATCTCAGTCGTAGTAAAGACATCTGTACCATCTTTGGCATCAGCAACGTTTCCGGGTAATTCAGATTCACACAACAGAGCTATAGTAGTTGCCTCACTTGTATCAGAAACCACAGAAACACCTACTCCACCAATATAGACTTTAAGAGGAGCATCTGCCGTTACGAGTTGAGATTGGCTTGTTGTAAGATTGGTACCACCCTTAATCAAATACTTATAATTTTCAGTTTCTGTTCTGACACCTAGACCTAACTTACCAAAAGTTGCTTGACTCTCTGCCTCATCACTTGCCTCGGCAAACTTGCCATTTTCTAAATAGTAAGCTTGCTGCGCTCTGTTCATTGAACCAACAATTGTTTTTGCTTCAGACTGTTTAGCTTTATTAGCTTGGTTCAAGAAAGAAGGTAATGCAATAGCAGACAAAATACCGATAATGATGATTACTACAAGTAGTTCAATCAGTGTAAAACCTTGTTCGTCTTTCTTTTTGTCGAGAATGTGTTGAAGGAATTTGGCTTTTAATTCGGTTTTCATAGGTGTTTTCCCTGTGTGATTAATTGGTGTCCCGTTCTAGATATAACTTACCCACCACTGATCAGTTTCATATCACCCCACCCAAAGAAATTTTTTGCTCAAATATCAAATTGACGCTCTAGCATTACGTAACCAAGACTTTCTAGCCTCAATAACAACTGTTGCACTATATTGAAGGCTTGCTCTTCATCTGTAGGCGTTAAGGTGACAGGATCTATTGGTCTAAATTGTTTCCAACGCTCTACCAGAGACATAATCGGCTGGGGTTGCTCTAATAAAGGTATCAAGCAACTTGCCATTGAGCTTTCTATTTCAATTAATCCTTCTGTCGGCGCTAGATATTGACTGATGGGGAATGGTCGAATTTCTCTAACACTGGCTATGAGGTCTTCTTGAAATTTGGCAGTTTTTAACTCAGAACACAAATGCACCTGCACTTTTTGCCAATCCGAGTCAGTCCATTCTGCAACTAACGTAAAATTCTGTGCTTGGTGAGGATGACCACACCAAAAGTCAAGCAGCCGATGAATAGGATGTAGCAGTTCAAATAACTGTAAGCGCTCTTCTATGGAAATATCTGGTAAGCTCATGGCCAGAAAAGATGGTAGATTATCTGGCTCTTTAAATAAATCTAGTAGTTCCCACTGTCGCCAGTTAACCATACTGATAAACTCTAGATCAGAATCACGCAAAGCAGTAAACATATCAGTTATGGTGTAACCCTTGTCTCCTTGAAACAAGTAATTCATTAAAATTCTTTCTTTGCCGTCTTCCCCTTCATAATTGGGATTCCAGGTATTAGCTTTCAGCTTGACGATATCTTTCAAAGCTTTCATAGTTTCTACTACAATTCCCATTTCCATGTCTTCTGGGTTTCCTTCCATTAATCCCATCATGGTGAAGACTTGTTGAGCGCGGAAATAATGAAATCTCTGAATTGAACTATGTAGATTGCTCCGAATAATGCCATCTGGCTTTAAAACTGCTTTCATTGCTCGTAACGCAATAGTCAAGTCAGGAAAGAGATACAGTAATTCATCACAATTAATATAATCAAATTGATAATCTAGAGTTGGTAAATCTTCAAGAGGCAATACATGAAACTCTGCATTATCAAATCCATGATGTTCTAAGCGTTGTCGAGCCAATTTAATTGATTCTGCGGAAATATCAACGCCGACAATTTTTGCACCTGGATTAGCTTCTGCTAAGACTAAAGACTTATAGCCAGTACCACATCCGGCATCTAAAATTACTTTGCCTTTGGTTTCTGTAACCTTTTGGTTTCTTAAATAGTAAGGTGTAACTAAGTTATGAATATAAATTAAATTAGGACGATCTTTAGGAGATTGCTCTAAAGGGATTCGGGGATAAGGACAACTATCAAATTGTTGACGAATTTTTTCTAATAAATCAGATGCTACACTTACCATTGCAATTGCTCCTGATACTAAGTTGGGGTAAATTTAACTTTTTGCCGGGGCTAGGTGCTTACACAAGGTTTAGTATTCCCAACTTTTCAGATTTCTAACACAGCACAAAGGAAAGTGCTAGCATCTATCCAAGCAATTGGATTTTATAAGTTTCCAATCTTGCTGTGGAGGAAATTGAAGCCATGATGGATTGAGATGAGTTCAAAAATACTCGACTGTACGAAAGTATCTTGGAAAAGACTAAGCCGCAAACTGAACTAGAAACCAAATTAAAATTAACCTCAAAATGTGTTGAGAGAGGAATGAGCATTCAAGAAACGGCAGAGTTTTTAGAACTAGATGCCGAAATCATTAGAAAACATATACAACAACAGTCTTAGAAATATCAATTAAACAACATACAAATCTGGGTTTTGACCTCGCCCCTCTTTTTACCAAGGCTACTGTGTACACACATCTTTGTGCTGCGTACAAAATGTGGCTTGATCCCCCTAAATCCCCCTTAAAAAGGGGGACTTTAAGAAAATTTCCCCCCTTTTCAAGCTACGGTGTACACACATCTCTGTGCTGCGTACTTCTCAAGGGGGGACTTTGATTCTTTTCCCCCCTTTTTCAAGGGGGGTTAGGGGGGATCGAAACGCTGTTAGGCAACTTGATAAGACTTATGTATACACCGTAGCATTGGGAAGGAGAGGTGTTGAGGTGAGGTTCTTTATTAAATCCGCATTCTTTAGCTAATTATGCTATATTAAACGTAGTCGTTATGAGTTTGCTTAACTGTTTATGACTAACCCGACTGTAGAAAACTTAGTAATTATTGGTTCTGGGCCAGCAGGATACACAGCCGCTATCTATGCAGGAAGAGCGAATTTAAAACCGGTGGTCTTTGAAGGCTTTGAAATGGGTGGTTTACCCGGTGGTCAATTGATGACAACGACGGAGGTGGAAAACTTTCCGGGGTTTCCCCAAGGGATTACAGGGCCGGAACTGATGGATCAAATGAAGGCGCAAGCTGAACGCTGGGGGGCTGAGTTATATACTGAGGATGTGATCTCAGTTGACTTGAGTCAGCGTCCTTTTACGGTGCGATCGCCAGAACGGGAAATAAAAACCCATAGTATAGTTATAGCTACTGGTGCAACTGCCAAGCGTTTGGGTTTACCTAGCGAACATCAATTCTGGAGTCGGGGTATCTCTGCTTGTGCAATTTGCGATGGTGCAACACCCATTTTTCACGGTGCGGAATTAGCTGTTATTGGTGCTGGCGACTCGGCGGCGGAAGAGTCAATTTATTTAACTAAATACGGTTCTAAAGTCAATCTGCTGGTGCGTTCTGATAAGATGCGCGCATCTAAAGCCATGCAAGACCGGGTTTTGAGTAATCCCAAAATTCAAGTGCATTGGAACACTGAAGCTGTGGATATCTTCGGTGATGGTCACATGACAGGGGTGAAAGTCCGCAATAATCAAACTGGCGTAGAAAGTGAACTCCATGCGAAAGGTTTATTTTACGCCATTGGTCACACTCCTAATACTGTGTTATTTAAAGGACAACTAGAACTGGATGATGTGGGTTATGTTGTCACCAAAAACAATTCTGTAGAAACCAGTGTAGAGGGTGTGTTTGCGGCTGGCGACGTGCAAGACCATGAGTTTCGTCAAGCAATTACCGCTGCGGGTACTGGCTGTATGGCGGCCATGTTAGCAGAACGCTGGTTGTCGGCTCATGCTTTAATTCAGGAATTTCATCAACAGCCGGAAACTCCAGACAATGAGTTGGAACATCGGCCAGCTAAGAAAACTGAAGCGGAAGAAGAAGCAGGATTTAACTTACAGGCTACCCGTCATCAAGGAGGTTACGCCTTAAGAAAATTATTTCATGAAAGCGATCGCCTGGTGATGGTGAAATACGTCGCCCCTGGTTGTGGCCCTTGTCATACCCTGAAGCCCATATTAAATAAGGTAGTAGACGAGTTTGACGGTAATATTCACTTTGTAGAAATTGACATCGACCAAGACCGAGATATTGCTGAAAATGCCAATGTCACGGGGACACCGACAATTCAATTCTTTAAAGATAAGGAATTATTGAAGGAAGTCAAAGGTGTGAAGCAAAAGAGTGAGTATCGCCAGATGATTGAAAGTTATCTTTAGTGGCTAGCGCTCTTTTATGCCTCTGGTGAGAAAAAATATGGTGATTTACTGCTAACTCCGTAAAACTTTAGTAATCACCTACTTCCGCCAGGAGGCGCACACTAAGTTTGAATTGAAACTGTGAAAGTTTTTGGATAGAAACAGTCTAAGCTAAAAGTTACTAGCTTTCAAAAAAGGTAAAGATATATGGAAAATAACAGTAAGCAAGTTTACAACTATACGGTACTTCTAGAAAAAGAAGCAGATGGTGGCTATCACGCCTTTTGTCCTGTTCTCAAGGGCTGTCATTCTCAAGGCGACACTTTTGAAGAAGCTATTGAGAATATTACAGAGGCTATTGAATTATATCTTGAAAGTTTAATGGCTGATCATCAACCTATTCCTAAAGAAGATTTAATTGTTAAGCCATTAAGTATCTTAATATGAGTAATTTTCCTAGTGTTAAAGCTAAAGACTTTATTAAAATTATCGAAAAATTAGGTTTTTATCTTGATCGTCAAAAGGGTAGTCATGCCATTTACAAGAATGTTCACGGGAATCGAGTTGTCGTTCCCATTCATTAGGGAAAAGACCTCAAACAAGGTACTCTAATGGGAATGATTCAAGATATTGGCATTGATAAAGAAATATTCTTCGAGTTGTTACAAAAATAATATATGAACCGCAAATCAAGCATAGAATTGATCATCTAAATTGCTCTTATTTTCCACAAATACAGCAGATTTCATAGTGAGGTAGACAATGGCGGGCAAGACTTGTACTGAGCTTGCCGAAGTATGCCCACCCTACAAGATTTACAATATATAAGATTACGAATTACGAATTACGAATTACGAATTATCCCCACCTCTGAGTTAACAGGCTGGCAATTTGCTGATTAATGGCTGTGACATCAAAACGCTGACGAGCGATCGCCTGGGCGTTTTTTGCTATAGTTGCAGTAATTTCTGTCTCTTGTAGGCAGGTATGAATTATTTGTACAAGTTCTTGGGGTTCTCCTGGGGTTACTAGAAAACCATTGCTTCCATGTTCTACTAATTCCATTGCACCGCCGGCTTTGGCTGCAACTACGGGTGTACCGCATAGCATGGCTTCAACGATGACTCTACCAAAGGGTTCTGGGGAAGTGGAGGTATGGGCTACTAAGTCACAAGCTGTCATTAATTGGGGTATATCTGTGCGAAATCCTAGAAATTTGACCCGGTGTTCTAAACCCATTGTGGCAACTTGCTGATGCAATTTTTGGACATAATCTTGTTCACCAAATAAGGCATCACCTACTAAAATTACTGTGACTTCTGGAGGACACTGGGTAAGGGCTTCAATTAAAATATGTTGACCCTTCCAAGGTGCTAACCTGCTGAAATGTCCTACGACAAATTTACCTTCTAGTTCTAATTGTTGCTGTAATTTTTTAACTTCAGATTCAGCAGGTTGATAATTTTCTGGTGCAAAGCCATTGTAAACAATTTCTGTTAGTTCTGGGCGACCTCCGGCGGCGACAAAGGCTGTTTGACTGGCTTGGGAATTAGCAATTACTAATGATGCGAAACCATTGGCTAAAGTTACAGCTACGCGGAGGTTTGTTTGGCTGAAATGTTCTGGTGACAGAATATCGTGTAAATGATAAACCAAGGGGCGATGGGCGATGAAACTGGCTAGTGCGCCAATTACTAATGCTTTTTGGGTGTTGGCGTAGATAACATCATATTTTTTGGCTGTTTGGACTACCTTAGCCAGTAGCGGGGTTAGTTGACCTAAACTTGTCGCAGCTTGGAGTAAGTTACTTTGTTTGCGGACGCTAATCGGCTTGGTTGCTAATACTTCTACTGGTATTTGATGTTGTTGTAATAACTTTTTAAATGGGCCATCTGTGAATAATCCTACTAAGGCGCGATCGCCATAGGGTTTGGCAATATCTATTAAACACAGTTCGGCTCCTCCTGGTTTGCCGCTTTGGTCTAAAAATAGAATTTTCATATAATATTTTTAATGAATTACAAAGACGCTAACAACACGAATTAGTCAATTGGAGAAAGGATTTTGCACCGATTTTGTCTATTTGTGCAAATAAGAGCTAAATATGTTGTGTTCTTAATCAAGATAAGAGAATTTGCCGCACTTGCTGGGCTATTTGCTGCCAGTTAAAATTATTCACTGCATATTGGCGACAGTCTTGTCTAGAAGGGATGGGTAAGTTTCCTAAAAGTATTTCTGCTAATTTTTCAGCAATAGATGTAGCTTCGATAGAAGTGGTTATTAATTCTGGTGAAAAAGGGGATAAAATTTCTGGCATTCCGCCTACGGGAGTACACAAAACTGGTGTACCACAAGCTAAGGATTCAATAATTGCTAACCCAAATCCTTCAAAAGATTGGCTAGGCATCACTGTTAATTCGGCGGCTTGGTAAGCTATGGGTAATTGTGCATCAGGTAAAAAACCTAAGAATTTTATATTGTCTGTTAATCCCAATTCTCTAGCTTGTTGCTGTAGTGTAGCTTGCATATGTCCTTTACCTGCGATCGCTAGCCACACATCAGGCACTTGTGGTTTAATTATTGCTATTGCTTGTAATAATTTATCAATACCAACTCGCTGCACTAAACGGCGAGATGTAAATAAAATCCGGCGATTATCTGGCCAGCCTAACTGCTGGCGGGCTGCTTGGGGTGATAAGTTAGGCTGAAACGAATTAATGTTGACTCCACCGGGGATAATATTAATTTTGCTCCAAGGTATTTGATATTGATCATGTAAAATATTACCAAATGCTTTGCTAAGAACAATAAAGCGATCGCAACGGTTATAGGTATGTTGTTCTATCAGCCGTCGCTTAAGCAAAACACTCAATTGATTATTCACTTTTTCTTCTTGACTTTCAGCAGCCCAAGGGCCATGAAAGTTAAAAGTTATAGGTACTCCTTGGGGTAAAAGATCCAAAATTGGAAAGCTGTATAATGCAAAATGCAGATTAATCGCATCTGGTTTGCCTATTCTGGTTTTCTTGAAGTTATGACGAATAGACATTAATCGTTGCCAAATTGCTTTCTCTGGATAAGCTAAATTTGTCAGCTTGATGGGCAAATTTAATTCAGTTTCCGGTAAACCTACGCCACATAGTTCTACTTGGTCTTCATTGGCTGCTAATGTATGAGTTAGTTCATAAATATACCTTTCTAATCCTCCGGGTGTTTTGGGAAACCAGCCTATTCCCAATGTGAGAATAGATGCAGATGTTGAATCAAAATTTTCTTTTTTACCTTCCACCTACTTAGCTCCTATGATGTATTGAGCATTGATATTTGCACTTGTATACCAAGCTCAAGCACTGCTTTTGTACATGAGCAGTCAATTAATTGATGCTGCTAATACTTATATCCTGACATTATCTACAGAATCAGTACTTTTCACGTCTTACTATGTAGAGAGTTTACTCAAATTTTTCATCTACTATAATTGCTCAAGCATCAAGAGGATGTTTAAATAAAACACCAATTTATAATCTATTTATTGAGAACTGTCAATAAGTGTATTTTAAGTAACTTAAAGGTACTTACTCTCAGGTACACAGCCTGTGATGGTAGTTAAATATAGTCTTGGTTTCACAATTTCATTTGATTACTATCGGGGTAATTAAACATATTAGTAATCAACTTAATATGAGATTTTTGTATTAATATTTACCATGTATTTCGGCAACCAGTAAATATTAATACATTAAATAAATCTTAGATTTCAAAGTTTTTATTTTTTTGATGAATTTTTAGTAAACACGAAAAATTTAACATCAAATATTTGTTATTTATGGATGTGTGCTACCCAAATAAAAACTAGTAATTAGAACAGTTAAAGCTGCTTGCGTATATAGCATCACCAGGGTAACGAAAGACAATTTTAGTGCATCTTATACCAGTCAGTGAATGCCATGAATAGTAATGACTGAAAATAATATGCGAAATAGACTCACACCGCAGTTTGGCAAAATTTACCAAAAATTGCATCAATACATCAGAAATTTAGCTCACACTGGAAAATTACGGAAATTAAAATTTATCAATTTTATCCTCCTGATAGGTATCGGCATTATTTTTGCTGCTATCGGTACTACAACCGATTGGGCTACCAGTAAAACACCTGTAACCTCATACAAAACATCTTGGATTGGTAATACATTTGGTGGTGGCGACAAGTGGGTACAAAATAATATTGAGGCCATGTATGTTGCACCCAATGGCAAAGTCTATACCAATAGTATTTGGGATGAAGCTGGTAGAGAAGCCGGAATATATCAAGATGGTGATGTAATTGGTGCTTTGAAAGATACCCACGGTTGGGGTCGTGTCGGTGGTAAAGCTATAACGGCAAATAGTAAATATGTATACATTGCCATGCAGCAAGGCTCGGTGGGCCAAATAGATAAAGATTATCCTTCAGAAGGAACGAAGTGGTATTGCGTTAGACGCTATGACTTGGCTGGCGAACCTGCACCTTTTACCGCAGGACGTGGCTGGGATAAAAGTATGTTAATTGTCAGTAACCAAAATGCAGTTACAGGATTAGCCATTACTGACAAAGAATTATATGTGAGTGATGCGGCAGATAATCGTGTGCGAGTCTACAATACCGACACGATGAAGGAAATACGCAGCTTTAATGTTGCTAGACCACGGGGAATGACTGTTGATGGAAAAGGCAATCTGTGGATAATTCAAAGCAAAGTTGGTAATAGTCCAGCCAAGATTGTCCATTATTCCCCCACAGGAAAGCAATTACCCGCAGAAATTACAGATATTGTAGAACCAAGTGCAATCGCACTGGATCATCAAGGCAGACTGTTAATTGCCGACAATGGCCCCCGTCAGCAAATGTTAACTTACAACATTCAAGACCAACCAACACAAGTTGCGACTTTTGGTAGTCAGGGGGGAGTTTATGGAGGGGTTCCCGGTGAAGTTAAAGATTTGAAACTTTACGGTTTGACTGGAGTTGGTACAGATACCACAGGTAATATCTATATAAATAGTAATGGTTTCAATACATCAGGCACAGACTTACGCAAGTTTTCGCCATCAGGAAAACTAGTATGGCAATTACTGGGATTAATATTTGTCGATAATGCTGATGCTGACCCCAAAACTGACGGCATAGATTTGTTTACCAAACAAGAACAATTCTTGATGGATTATAGTAAGCCGGCTGGTAAGCAATGGACTTACAAAGCCTACACCGTCAATCCTTTCAAATATCCCCAAGACCCACGTTTGCATACATCCCCAGATGGTACCTGGGTACGGCGGATTCAAGGTAAGCCGTTTGTTTTCCTGACGGATATGTATGAAAGCTTTCTGCAAATTTATCGTTTTAATCCCGAAAAAGATGGCAAAATAGCCATTCCAGCGGGAATGTTTGTCGGGACGCGTGGCGGTGGCGGTCAATCAATCAAAGGAGACTGGCCACCTTATCAACCAGAAAAAGGAGAATGGATCTGGCGCGATCGCAATGGTAACGGTTTATTTGAAAAAAATGAATACGATCAAAGCGAAGATTATCCTTTCATCGGCGGCTGGTGGGTAGATAATCAAGGCGATGTCTGGAAAACCTTACGAACTCATGACGGTATTGGTATTAGGCATTATCCTTTGCAGGGACTAGATGATCATGGCAATCCCATCTACACCTACAGTTCCATGCAAAAGCAAAAAACTCCCAGCTTTTTTACCGATTTGCGGCGAGTTGAATATATTCCAGAAACAGACACCATGTATTTGTCAGGCTTTACCGTAGATCATCCTCCTGTGGGTGATGACACCAAAGTTGTGGGATCGGAAATTGCCCGATTTGATAACTGGAGTCAAGGAAATAGTAATCCCCGTTGGCGAGTTGTCATCCCTCACGACACCACAGGCAAGCGCGAAGTATTAACTGCATCCATGAGTGTAGCGGGAGACTATGTTTTTGCGGTGACAGTCAAAACCGCCGAAGTTTATGTTTATAATGCCAAGACAGGAGATTTTGTTATCAATTTTAAACCCGGACCAGAAGTGGCAAATGAAAGCGGTTGGATTGATATACCTTATGGTATTCGTGCTTTTCGTCGTGCCAATGGCGAGTACTTAGTATTTGTAGAAGAAAATTGGAAAGCCAAGGTAATTGTATATCGCTGGCGACCAGAAAATAATTCGTAATCTGCATACTTTTCCGTGAAAAAATAAACCTTGTATCTGCATCTTTAGATTTATGGCGTTGCTAATTCAGTAACGCCAAATTGAGTTATTTACAAATTAGATATTACCAATATTTCTCTTTTTAATTCACATAAAAAATAAATTAACTTAATTATTTCTGGAAAATATTTAGACTATAATTCGACAGAACGATGAAAAAGGCATTATTTGTATATATAAATATCGTAATAATGTTAAATAATTTACTGGATTAATTGGAAATAAATATGAAAACAAAAGTCTATTTACAAAGGCTACAAAAACTCATGCCAAATACTTGGCTAGAGCAAATACAATATATTCACTCCAGCTTACTGTGTAGATGGATTTTATTAGGTGGCAGTAAACCATTAACATTAAGCCAAAAATCAGCAATGGTGTTTTCTCCACATCAAGATGATGAAACATTTGGCTGTGGTGGCATGATTGCTCACAAACGAGAACAGGGAATACCCGTGACAGTCGTGTTTCTCACCAATGGACAGGGTGCAGCAGGTACAGATCCAGATGCCCAAAATGCCATGATCAAAATTCGTCAACAAGAAGCCATAGAAGCATTAAAAATTTTAGGGGTAGAATCTGCATCAATTCACTTTTTAGCCAAAATAGATGGCAGTTTGCAAGATTTAGAAAATGATGAGAAACAACAGACAATTTCACAGGTGTCTGCACTGCTGCAAACTTACCAGCCTGAGGAAGTTTATGTACCTCATAGAAAAGATTGTCATAAGGATCATGAAGCTACATATAAATTAGTAAAAGCAGCAATAAATCAAACAAATATTACAGTAGAATTAATCCAGTATCCCATCTGGTTATTTTGGAGAGCGCCACTATTTATTCTGCTCAAATTACCGGATATAGCAGCAGCTTATTGTTTTTCAATTGCTTCAGTTCAAGAGAAAAAAAATCAAGCGATCGCCTCATATAAATCTCAAATCGCCAGCTTACCTGATGGCTTTATTCAGCGGTTTTTAGGTGCTTATGAAATATTTTTTAGAGTTGAATCTGAGTAGACACTGAAAATGAATATTGAAAAGGTCATAAATATGTAATCAATTCAAAAGATTGATGATGATTTATTGGCGATTTTCCCAGAATAATTGGGGATTTTATGCACCCATTATTACATCATCTGACAAGTAAATAAAAATGAGATTGTGGGTAGCGTATGGCTACGCCATGCAAGCTATCGACTGAGCGCTCACGCCGAAGTCCTGTTCACACTTGTGTACCTCATTCAGATGAAATGTGGTGTCTGTAAAATCCTCAATCAGAATTGTATAAATTATATGGAGATAAATTATATGCGAATATTACACATTACAAATCATGTGCAAAACATTGGCAATGGAATTGTCAACGTGGCGGTAGATCTAGCATGTTTACAAGCTCAAGATGGTCATCATGTTGCTGTAGCCTCTGCTGGAGGAGAATATGAGGCATTATTAGCATCTTATGGCATCAAACACTGGCAACTAAATCAGGCCAGACAACCCCTGAATATTCTCAAAGCAACTTGGCGTTATCGGCAGATTATACAAGAGTTTCAGCCAGATATTGTCCACGCACATATGATGACAGGTGTTGTCTTAGCAGGAATTTTCAAAAGCAACTGTGAGTATAGCTTAGTTTCTACAGTACATAATGAGTTTCAGCGTAGCGCAGTAGTCATGGGATTAGCAGACAGGGTAATTGCCGTTAGTCATGCAGTGGCTGATTCAATGGTGCGGCGTGGTATCCCCCAGAAAAAACTACGAGTAGTTGCCAACGGCACATTAGGTAGTCCCCGACATCGTAAAATTCAAGATTATCAACCACTACCTCTACAGCATCCAGCAATTACTACCGTTGCCGGTATGTATTCCCGCAAAGGAATTACTGATTTAATCGCAGCTTTTAACAAAATTGCACCCAAATTTCCCAACGCCCATCTATATCTAGTAGGAGACGGGCCTGATCGCCCGATGTTTGAGACGATGGTGCAAAATACACCTTATAGCGATCGCATTCATTTTGAAGGTTTCCAGCCAGAACCACAACGCTATATGTTAGCAACCGATATCTTCGTTTTGGCTTCCCACTGTGAATCCTTTGGTTTGGTATTGACAGAGGCCAGAGAAGCCGGTTGTGCAATTGTTGCTAGTGACGTAGATGGTATCCCCGAAACTTTGGATAATCGACAGGCTGGTATTTTAGTTCCACCTCAAGATAGTTCAACTTTGGCAACGGCTTTAGGGCAATTATTAACAGATCCCATCCAGCTGCATAGATGGAAATATCGCGCCCAAGAAAACCTAGAACGCTTCAATGTGGCGCGGGTAAATGAAGAAACCTTGGCTGTCTACGGTGAATTAGTGACTCACGACAACAGTCTTAAAGTAATGGAAAGGAAAGAAGTTTTGGTGAGAAACTAAAGAATTGGGTCTTTCTTGTCCCCTTCCACTTAGCGATCGCCTGTTAATCAAATCATTCCTGTGGAGCCAAAACCACCAGTTCCTCTAGATGTATGAGTCAGACTATGAACTTCTTCAACTTCCACATAGATGACTGGTGCAATAACCATTTGAGCAATTTTCATTCCTTTTGTCACATTAAAAGAATGTTGACCATGATTAATTAAAATTACAGCTATTTCTCCTCGGTAGCCTGCATCTACTGTACCCGGAGTATTTAACACTGTAATTTGATGTTTAAGAGCTAAACCACTTCTGGGACGAACTAGAGCTTCAGTACCGTCAGGTAATTCTATAGAGATACCAGTATGTATTAACCTGCTTTCTCCAGAAGGAATTTCTGATTCTTCTATAGAAAACAAATCTAGTCCAGAATCATTTATATGTGCGTATCTAGGAACTATAGCTGATTCAGCCAATTTTTTGATCTTTAGTTTCATCTTGCTTTAAGCTCGTCAATTGCTCCTTCCTTGTGGGTGGTTTTCTCCCCTGCCCCCTGCCCCCCTGCC
>NZ_CAWUDM010000034.1:0-59197 GCF_963920855.1 Nostoc sp. CCY0012
GTAATTCGTAATTCGTAATTCGTAATTCGTAATTCGTAATTCGTAATTCGTAATTCGTAATTAAGTAACAACTACTAACTCTTGGCGTTCTACAGCCCTTACGGGCATCGCTGCGCGCGGGCGGCTTGGCGGTTGAGTAAATAAAGCTTTTTCTCTCAAGATAGTCAGAAATAGTATAGACTGCGGAGTTAGGCTAGACTTGTAGTTAAATAGCAGCAGAAAAAATATTATGATTAAAACACCTACTCGTCAGATAACTTTAGAGGAATTTTTAGAATTACCAGAAACAAAACCCGCCAGTGAATATATTAATGGTGAAATCATTCAAAAACCTATGCCTCAAGGTAAACATAGTAGATTACAAATTCAATCAGCTAATGCTATTAATAATGTAGTAGAACCAAAAAAAATAGCGTTGGCTTTACCAGAGTTACGCTGCACATTTGGTGGGCGTTCCATTGTGCCTGATGTAGCAGTATTCGCTTGGCAAAGAATCCCTGTAGACGAAAAAGGCAATATTGCCAATGTTTTTAATACATATCCAGATTGGACAATTGAAATTCTTTCGCCTGAACAAAGTATAACCAAAGTTATTAGAAATATCTTACATTGTCTAAATCATGGTACTAGTTTAGGTTGGTTAATTAATCCAGAAGAATATAACGTTTTAATTTATCCACATAACCAACAACCAATATTTTTAGAAGATGAACAAGATATATTACCAGTACCAGAATTAGTTGGTGATTTACAGTTGACATTAGGACAGTTATTTGGTTGGTTGAAGTTATAGAGAACTGCCATACCACACTTATGAATATACCTAACTGGATTACCTTTTCTCGACTTTTAGCAATTCCATTTTTACTTTACGGTTTATATAATCCCTCATCCCAAGCCAGATGGGTATGTTTAACAATATTTTTAGTTGCAGCATTAACTGATTGGTTAGATGGCTACTTAGCGCGGAAACTCAACCAAATTACAGATTTAGGTAAATTTCTCGATCCTTTAGTAGATAAATTACTGGTGCTGGCGCCATTATTGGTGTTAGTGGAATTAGGAAAGATTCCAGGTTGGGGCGTGTTTGTCATTTTAGCGAGGGAACTAGCGATCGCCGGGTGGCGAGTCAATCAAACTACCATTACCGGGGCCAATATTTGGGGTAAACTCAAAACTGTGAGTCAGATAATTGCGATCGCTCTTTTAATCGCACCTTTACCTGAAGTATGGCAACCTCCCTCTATCATTGCTTTTTGGGTTGCTGTTACCCTGACGATTATATCTGGAGTAATTTATATTTTGCCACCAAAAGCTAGTCCAAAAGTCCAATAAATTTGACTTCCAAGGCAGAGGTACTAGTCCCCAAAACTGCAAATATCCTGAAATCTGTAGCCATTCCCCAAACTGATGTATATACTCGAAGTCTGAAACTGGGCAAATATGAGTATGATTATAGATTGGTTAGCTGTTTGGGGTGTAACTCAGGCTGTCGGGTTTATTTTTAAACCGATTTTTGAGGACTTAGCTAAAGACATCGCCAAAGACTGGGCTAAAGATTTAGTAAAAAGTATTCCCAAGCATTTTTTACAGCAACTCAAAAAAGAAGATATTGAAATTGCTGCCGGCAAAGCCTTGAAGGAATTTTTGCAACTGATGCAGCAGGAATTAGAAGATGCGGATTTAGAAGAAGCAGAACTGCAAAAATATACTCAGCCTTTAAAGCAATTTATTCATAATCAAGCACTTACAGAAATTTTAGGTCGTCCCTTTCAACCAGATTGCCAATGTTTAGATTCTCAAGTATTAGCTAAGACTTGGTATGATATGAATCTACCTGTTCTTCCCGATACATTTGAATGGGAAAGGCTGAGTAAACGCTATCTGAAAAAAGTTAAAGCAATTATTCGAGAGTCAGATAAGTTACGCCCTATTCTCGATGCCAAACATCTAGAAGAAGTTCAAGAAAATCTACAACAAATTGCTGGTATTCCTACAGATTTTGATTTACCAGGATATCAAGAAGGGCTACGTGAGCGCTATGGCAATTTAAAATTAGATAGTTTAGATACCACTGGTTATGCCTATAACGAATTGAAGTTATGGCGTATGTTTATTGCCCAGAATGTGCGAGAAGTTCACCAAGTTTTGCCCCATGTCCATGAACTGCCTAAGGAGCATCTGAAGCGACTGCGAGCCAATAACCAATTAGAAGAAGAAATTTCTCTAGATGAGTTAGAAGGTTACAAACAAATTTATTTTGAACAGCCGATACTCTCGGTATTAGATATTATCAATGATAAACAAACTTATAAATATATAGTAATTTTGGGTGATCCTGGTTCTGGTAAGTCAACATTATTACAATTTTTAGCATTAAATTGGGCAGAAACCCCCTTAAATAATATAACTTCTCAGCCTATTCCTTTATTAATTGAGTTACGCACTTATATTCGCAGACGGGATAATAATGAGTGTAGTAATTTTTTAGAATTTTTCCATAAATGTAGTGGCAATGTGCATCATCTGAATCAACTGCAACTTCATGAACAGCTAAAATCTGGAAATGCTTTAGTGATGTTTGATGGGTTAGATGAAGTATTTGAACCAGGAAAACGAGAAGATGTAATTACAGATATTCATCGCTTTACTAATCAATATCCTCATACGCGGGTAATTTTGACTTCTCGCGTGATTGGCTACAAACCACAACGTTTACGTGATGCGGAATTTCGTCACTTTATGTTGCAAGATTTAGATGTAGCCCAAATTCAAGATTTTATTCACCGCTGGCATGAATTAACCTTCCATGATGAAGTAGATAAATTTCGCAAACGAGAGCGATTACAAAGAGCAATTGATACATCAAAAGCCATTGCTGAATTAGCAGGGAATCCCCTATTGTTGACGATGATGGCAATTTTGAATCGTAATCAAGAATTACCTAGAGATAGGGCGACACTTTATGAACAAGCATCACGGGTACTGCTACATCAATGGGATGTGGAACGGGCTTTAGTAGAAGATTCTCGCTTAGATCCCAAAACTATTGATTATAAAGATAAGCAGGCGATGTTGCGGCAAGTTGCTTATCATATGCAAACCAGTAAAAAGGGTTTGGCTGGGAATATTATTAGTGTAGTTTATTTAGAAAAGATTTTAATTCGCTATTTAAAAAATATAGAATTTGAAAATCCCACAAAAGTTGCCAGAGTAATGATTAATCAGTTACGGACACGTAACTTTATGTTGTGTTTTTTAGGTGCAGATTATTATGCCTTTGTCCATCGAACTTTTTTAGAATATTTTTGTGCTTGGGAATTTGTGTGGCAATTTAAAGAAACACAAACTTTATCCATTAAAGAACTGAATAAGGATGTTTTTGGTAAGCATTGGCGGGATGAAACTTGGCATGAAGTGTTGCGCTTAATTACAGGAATGATTGAGCCAAGGTTTGTTTGTGAGATTTTGGATTATTTAATGTCGCAAAATGGCGAATCAGAAAATTTTATTAATTTGTTTTTGGCAGCTAAATGTCTGGCTGAAGTGAGAAATCGGTTGTTAGTGGCCTCAATAGCGAATAAATTACTCAACCAAATCAAAGCTTTAACAAAATATGATTTGGCTTACTATTACCAACCTTATTTAGATGAAGCAGAAACCAAGTTAGTGCAGGAAATTCGCACCCAAGCTATTGCATCTGTGGCTGCAACTTGGAAAGATGATTCTGAGACTATTCCTTGGCTAAAACAACTGGCCACATCTGATAATAATGAGTATGTGCGTCGTGCGGCTGTGCAAGAATTAGCGAGAAATTTTAAAGATAACCGCGATATTTTACCGTGGCTAAAACAATGTGCTACGGCTAATGAAGATTGGACAGTGCGACAAGTGGCTGTGCAAGAATTAGCTAGGGGGTTTAAAGATGATGCTGATATCTGCTTGATCCTTAAACAATTGGCTACTGTTGATGATAATGAGTATGTGCGACAAGCAGCTGTGCAAGAATTAGCCAGGAGTTTCAAAGATGACGCGGAAACTTTGCCTTGGTTAAAACAACACACCACTACCGATACTGCGGGGACGGTGCGACAAGTAGCAGTACAAGAGTTAGCAAGGAATTTTCGAGATCATGCTGATATTTTACCTTGGTTAAAACAATGTGCTACGGCTGATGAAGATTGGACAGTACGACAAGTAGCTGTGCAAGAATTAGCCAGGGGTTTTAAAGATGATTTTGATTCTCTACCTATTCTCAAGCAAAGTGCCACTACTGATGAAAATGAGTATGTGCGACAAGCCGCTGTGCAAGAATTAGCAAGGAATTTTCCCGATGACTCGGAAACCTTGAGTATTCTCCAGCAAAGTGCCAGATTTGATAAATATTCTGATGTGCGACAAGCCGCTGTGCAAGAATTAGCGAGGAATTTTCCAGACGAACCAGATACTCTTCCTTGGTTAAAAAAACTGGCTATTGCTGATGATGATAAATATGTGCGCCGGGCCGCTGTGCAAGAATTAGCCAGGGGTTTCCCACATGACCCGGATATTTTATCTATTCTCCAACAACGGGCGATCGCAGATCAATATTCTGATGTGCGCCGGGCGGCTGTACAGGAATTAGCCAGGGGTTTTAAAGATGATGCTGATACTTTGCCTATTCTCAAACAACGCGCCACATCTGATGATAATGAATATGTACGCCGTGCAGCATTGCAAGAATTAGCCAGAGGTTTTAAAGATAACCCTGAGATTCTCTCCATCCTCAAGAAACACGCCACATCTGATAAATATTCGGATGTGCGACAAGCCGCTGTGCAAGAATTAGCCAGGGGTTTCAAAGATGACCCGGAAACCCTGACGATTCTTAAAAAACGCGCCACTGTGGATAAATCTTCGGTTGTTCGCCAAGCCGCTGTGCAAGAATTAGCCAAGGGTTTCCAAGATGACCCTGGGATATTTGAAGTGTTTTATAATTGCGCTGTGAGTGACTCTTTTGAACGTGAGTATAACTTTCAAGACAATCCCCGTCAAATAGCATTAGCAGCCATTACTGAGCAATATCGGGAATATCCCCAGACTTTAACACTGTTGCGTGATAGAGCGGAAAATGACCCAGATGAGCAAGTGCGGGAATTTGCTCAGAAGAAGTTGGCTGATTTTCAGGGGCTAGAGTGAATGGCTGTCTGGCAAAGTTGCCACCAAATGATTTTTACCACAGAATTTTGGAGTAGGCGATCGCATCCCCCAATCACAATGATCAAAATCTCCCATCCCTGGGGAATAATTAAACTATCATCCCCTTTTCTGTAGTAGAAGAGGGTATTTATAACTTTGATAACTTTATAGACAAAAATAAATGCCAAATCTTACTGCATACCAAATTAATCCACCTCTTCATAAAGGCATTCAGACCGTCATTTATCGCACACAAATACCAAATACGCAACAGCCAGCCATCCTCAAAGTTCTCAAAAATGAATATCCTACCCTAGAAGCTTTTACTCGGATTAAAAATGAATATCAAATTCAGCAAAATTTAGATCATCCTCACATAGTTAAAATCATCAGTATAGAAACATTTGATAATCGGATAGGACTGTTGCTAGAAGATTTTGGTGGTCAGTCGTTAGCACAGTTGTTAGAAATAGAAAGACTAGATTTAATTAGTTATTTAAAAATTGCCATTCAAATCACTAAAGCTTTAGATTACCTGCATAAACAGCAAATTATTCATAAAGATATCAAACCCAGCAATATTATTATTAACTTAGAAACAGGTATTGTTAAGCTCACTGACTTTGGTATTGCTTCCCGCCTCAATAAAGAAAATCCTCAATTTACTAACCCTAATTCTGTTGAAGGGACACTTGCTTATATGTCTCCGGAACAAACCGGGAGAATGAATCGAATCCTTGATTATCGTACTGATTTTTATTCTCTGGGGGTAACTTTATATGAAATGCTCACTGAGAAAATACCATTTTTTAGCCAAGACCCCCTAGAGGTAGTTTATAACCTTATTGCTATTCAACCAGTCAACCCGCAGTCGTTAAATCCAGAAATTCCTAGCAACATTGCAGCTATTATCATGAAATTGATGGCAAAAAATGCCGAAGATAGATATCAAAGTGCTACAGGATTATTAGCAGATTTAGAGCTATGTCTTAACCAATTAGAAAATGATAGTACAATTACTAACTTTGTACCTGGTCTTTTAGATGTTTTAAGTCAGCTATTAATTCCCCAAAAATTATATGGACGTGAACAACAAGTCCAAGAACTTTTAACATCATTTGAAAATGTAGCATCGGGAACTAGCGCTATGATGCTAGTCTCTGGTTATTCAGGTATTGGCAAATCAGCTTTAGTTAATGAAATTAATAAACCCATTACTCGCCAACAAGGTTATTTTATTGCTGGGAAGTTTGATCAATTACAACGAAATATACCTTATGCACCATTGATTCAGGCTTTTAGTTATTTAATGCGCTGTTTATTAACAGAATCAAATGAAAAAATAGCAGCATGGCGTGAAAAAATATTGGCAGCATTAGGTACTAATGGCAAAGTTATTATTGATGTTATTCCTGAAGTTGAATTAATCATCGGTCAACAACCAGAAGTCCCCCTACTAGGCGCCACAGAATCACAAAACCGCTTTCATCGTGTTTTTGAGAAATTTATTCAAGTTTTTACTCAAAAAGAACATCCCCTAGTTATCTTTTTAGATGATTTGCAATGGGCAGATGCGGCGACATTAAATTTAATCCAAATATTAATGACTGATGCCGAAAATAAATATCTGTTATTAATAGGAGCATATCGGGATAATGAAGTTAGTCCTACACATCCTTTAATTCAAACCATAGCAGAAATCAAAAATACTGACACAGTTATTAATAATATTGTCTTGCAGCCTTTGGACTTAGATAATGTAACTCAGTTAGTCGCTGAAACTTTACAAGAAAGCTGTGCTATCGTCGAAAGTAATAAAAATCATCATCTGCAAATTATTGAATTAGCTGAATTAATTTTTCATAAAACAGGTGGCAACCCATTTTTTATCACGCAACTATTACAGGTACTTCATCAAGAAGAACTCTTACAATTTGATTTTAATCATGCCAAATGGAAATGGGATTTAGCAGAAATTCAGGCAATTGGCATTATCGATAAAAATGTAGTTGAACTTGTCGCTAGCCGATTGGAGAAGCTACCACAATTCACTCAAGAGGTTTTAAAATTAGCAGCTTGTGTAGGTGATAGTTTTAGTCTGGATGTTTTAGCAATAATTCATGAACAATCACCTGCTGTGACTGCGAATCATTTATATTCGGCTTTACAAGCAGGTTTAATTCTACCTTTAAGTGAAGCTTATCGCATTCCTCTAGTTTTTAATCAAGAAGAAGCAGTTAATTTAAATTTTGATAGTTCACGGGTAGGTTATAAGTTCTTGCATGACAGAGTGCAACAAGCAGCTTATTCACTAATTCCCGAAGAGCGAAAACAATCTACTCATTTAAAAATAGGTCAATTACTGCTGCAAAATACACCCCAATCAGAAATAGAAACTAA
Source organism: Nostoc sp. CCY0012 (assembly GCF_963920855.1). Lineage (NCBI taxonomy): Bacteria > Bacillati > Cyanobacteriota > Cyanophyceae > Nostocales > Nostocaceae > Nostoc > Nostoc sp. CCY0012. The sequence continues at coordinate 7,579 of NZ_CAWUDM010000034.1, forward strand.
TATTTTTGATATTGTCAATCAGTTAAATGTTGGGATTATTTTTCTAGTTGAACAATCTGCTAAAACTGAATTAGCTAGACTAAATTTAATTGCTGGACGTAAAGCAAAAGCCTCTACAGCTTATGCCGCGGCGCTAAAGTATTTGGAAACGGGGATAAATCTTTTAAATATAGATGCTTGGCAAACTGAATATAACTTAACTATTGGATTATATGAAGCCGCCGCCGAGGTAGCTTATCTTAGCGGAAATTTTCAGCAGATGCAGCAATGGGCTGGGGTGGTGCTGCAAGAGGCAAAAAATTTATTAGATAAAGTGAAAGTTTATGAAGTAAAAATTATCGCTTCTATAGTCCAAAGTCAACAACTAGAAGCTATTCAAACTGCATTATCCATTCTCCGATTGTTAGGAATAAATTTTCCCGATGAACCCACACCTGTTGATATTCAAAAGGGAATGGATGATATTGCTAGTCACCTACAAGATAAAACAATTGCAGAGTTAATTAATCTACCATTAATGACTGACCCTAACAAGATAGCAGCTATGAAAATCTTAATGGGTGTTTTACCTGCGGCTTTTCAAACTGCGCCGGCAATGATGCCAATTATTGCTTGTGAAATGGTCAATTTATCTTTAAATTATGGCAATACAGCTGTATCTGCATATGGTTACAGTCTTTATGGATTAATTCTTTGTGGAGTACAAGGAAAAATAGATGCTGGTTACGAATTTGGCAAATTAGCATCTAGTTTAGTTTCCCAATTTAATGCGACAGAACTAAAGGCAAAAATTCTCACAGTTGTCAGCGCCCATGTTCTACATTGGCAAGAACATATTAAGGAAACATTCTTAACTTCTAAAACTGGCTTTGCTAGCGGTTTGGAAACTGGAGATTTAGAATACGCCGGCTATTGTGGATATATCTATCCTTGTCATTCCTTTTGGTATGGCAAAGAACTTTGTGGGTTAGAAAAAGAATTGATAGATTATTGTGAATCGCTTAAAAAAATTAAGCAACAAGTCGCCTTAACTTGGAATCAAATATATTTACAAACAGTTGTTAATTTAAAAACAAATACAGAAAATATTTGGTGTTTAATGGGAGAGGCGTACAATGAGCAAACTATGCTGCCTATGCATCAAAAATTTAATGACCTTTACACGATTAATCACTTATTTGTAAATAAGCTGATGCTTGCTTATTTATTTAAAGAATATGTTTTGGCTTTAGAATATTCCGCAATTGCAGAACAATCTTTAGGTGGAGTTACAGGATTATTTGTTGTACCTGTGTTTCATTTTTATGATTCTTTAGTGCAATTGGCTATCTATCCTCATGCTAAAGCATCTGAGCAATCATCTATTTTAGAAAAAGTACAAACTAATCAGCAAAAAATGCAACTCTGGGCTACTCATGCCCCGATGAACCACTTACATAAATTTTATTTAGTAGAGGCAGAAAGATATCGGGTTTTGGATCAAAAACTGGAAGCGATGGAATATTATGATACTGCCATTGCTAAGGCTAAAGAAAATGGTTATCTTCAAGAAGAAGCCTTAGCTTATGAGTTAGGCGGAGAGTTTTATCAGTCTTTAAATAAAGAATTAATTTCTCAAACTTACATTACTAAAGCTTATTATACCTATATTCGATGGGGTGCGATCGCTAAAGTTAAACAATTAGAATTAAAGCATCCTTTTCTATTAGAACAAACAAGTACTATAGAAACTCCTAATTTTACCCTAGATGTCACTCATATTGCTTCTAGAACTACTACTAATAGTAGTTTAAGTGACGCTTTAGACTTTAATACATTTATTAAATTTTCCCAGGCAATTACTAATGAAATAATTTGGGAAAACTTATTGAGCAAGTTAATTAAAATATTACTAGAAAATGCTGCGGCTCAAAAAGCTGTGTTACTGCTAGTAAAAGATAATCAACTATATATTGAAGCCTCTGGAACTACGGCGGAGGAAGTGACGATTTTGCAATCCTTACCTGCCGAAACATATCAAGATTTACCTGTCTCTATAATTAACTATGTCTGGAGAACTCAGGAAAATCTGATATTAAATGATGCTACTGTGCATGAAATATTTAATGTTGATTTTTATATTCAAAAATTCAAATCAAAATCTATCTTTTGTTTACCAATTATTTATCAATCACAGCTTACAGGTATTATTTATTTAGAAAACCAGTTAACAGCAGGAGCCTTTATTTTTGAGAGAATTGAAGTATTAAAAGTCTTAGTTTCTCAAATTGCCATTGCTTTAGAAAACGCCCGTTTGTATGCCAGAGAACAAGAAAAATCGAAAGAATTAGCACAGTCTCTGAATGAATTACAAGAAGCACAACTACAACTCATCCAAAGTGAAAAAATGTCCTCGCTGGGAAATTTAGTTGCAGGAGTTGCACACGAAATTAACAACCCCGTTGGTTTTATTTCCGGTAGTATTAGTCAAGCCAAAGATGCTGTAAATGATTTAATAGATTATCTGCAACTATACCAAGAAAAATTTCCTCATGCTGATGTCGAACTTGAAGAAAAAGCTGAAGAAATAGATATAGATTTCTTGCTAGAAGATTTGCCCAAAATGATTGATGGTATGAAACTAGGGACACAACGTATCCGCAATATCAGTACTTCCTTGCGTACCTTCTCTCGCGCTGATACGACATCTAAAGTATCAGCTAATATTCATGAAGGTATCGATAGCACATTATTAATTTTACAACATCGCTTAAAAGCTAATCATATGCGTCCGGCTATTCAAATTATTAAAGAGTATGGCAATATTCCCTCAGTCAAATGTTACTTGGGACAATTAAACCAGGTATTTATGAATATTTTAGCAAATGCCATTGATGCCTTAGAAGAAGTAACTAACGGTCATACCTTTGCCGAAAATCAAGCTAATACTCCTAATATAATTACTATTCAGACCAAAATATCTGAAAATAATCAAAATGTAGTCATTAAAATTCAAGATAATGGTAAAGGCATGACAGAAGAAGTGCAAAACTGCATTTTTGATAAGTTATTTACCACAAAAGATGTAGGCAAAGGAACAGGTTTGGGTTTATCCATAAGTCAACAAATTATTGTAGACAATCACAACGGAACTTTGATTTGTGATTCAGCATGGGGAAAAGGAACCGCGTTTATTATTTCTATTCCTATTGATGGAGAATAATTTTTTGACTGTTATTCTGACGTACTAAACTTTGACGTAAGGAAACCCAACACCAATATCCCTGTTGAGTTTCTGAGATCAATGTTGGGTGGCGCTGCGCTTAACCTAACCTACATTTAATCCCACATCTTAGCCTTGCCAAGCCAGTAGAGTATGTTATGAAGTTTTTTGTTTGTAGTAAGCGATTTATCGCTCTCTTGCCAGATTTTAAAGGGCTAGAGCCACTTACTATGAACTTGTATTTTATTGTGTATTATCTTTGTAAAATTAAAATATTTTTTATGAAAATGTGGTAAATATTTGGATAATTTTTCTATACTTTATCTCAGTATTATTTAAAGGAGAATAAATATTTACTTCACTATTGGTGTGCTACAAAAATATTAAACTTAGTTGCAATTAACAGTTACCAAGTTGTTATGTAGTTGCTATAAAGAATTAGCTGAACAAAAATGGCATCAGCCAAATTGCTCACTAGGATATTTATGGCATTGCTAATAAATGAATATTTTAGCTCATGACATGGGCTAAATATTTCGTGGTACAAACTACAAAAACAGTGAAATCAGGAATTACTTTTATGGACAATACAAGAAAAAATAAGCAACCAATTACTAAATACATTTCGCTTCCCTTACGTCATGTAACGTTAATTGCCCTAACCATTACTGTTGCTGCATTGACAGTAGGTAAATTTGAGCCAGCTAATGCTAATCAACCTAATGCAGAACTAGCAATTCAAAAATTAACAAACTGTTATGCACTGGGAACTGACGCTATTGGTAGCGGTAATGTTTTAGAAGGCAAAAATATTTATCGGGATTGTTTTACTCAAGATGCAGTTATCACAGCCGTTTTTCCTGATGGTGCTAGTGAAACACGCATGGGAACAGATGCTTGGGCAGATTTTGTCTATGGCGTATTCCAAGGAAATGGATATCAAGCTACCCAACATTTAATTGGGACGATAAACATTTCTGTGCAAGGTAATCAAGCAACAATGTCTTCTTACCTCCATGCAACTCACAAACGTTCGGAAACCAGCATTGACGTTGCTAATGGTACTTATGAAGATGAACTTGTCAAAGTCAATGGACAGTGGAAAATTCAACGTCGTACTCTCAAACTTAATAATTTCTTAAATCTCAGTTCTCCGCCCCCCACGTTGACACAACCACGCATACCTCGTCGCTCAAGACGATAATAGCTCAATCAAAAGTTAGAGAACCTTGGTTTCTTGAAGAAACTAGGGTTCTAATTTTATTTGTGCAAAAAGCCCACCAGAGGCGATGGCGTAAACGCCCACCGGAGGCGATCGCAATGCGGCATAAATAGCTAGAATCGAGATGTTTACTTATTTGTGCTGAGGTTGTGGCTACTATATCTTGTCCCCATTGCCATCAACTCGTTGATAGTCAAGCAATTACTTGTCCATATTGTCGTACTACGCTGAAAGCTTACGGACATCCAGGAATTCCTTTGCACCGCGCCACGGGGGACGAGTATCTATGCGATAGCTGTACCTACCACGCCGATAATACCTGCAATTTTCCCCAACGTCCTCATGCCAAAGACTGCACTCTGTATGAAAATCTGGAAGAGAGCAAGTTAAGATTACAGCAGCAGCGTAACGCCAGCAGCTTTGGTACAACTTTGCAGAACTGGGTTAAACGTAATCAGTCTTTGTTGCTGCTACTGGGTTTATTCTTTGTCTGCTTGCTGGTAGCCATGTCAACTGCTTGACATTTTGACCTTGTTACTCGCCTCTGGTTAAGCATGGCTATTGAGATGCGCCTCCTGAGACTGTGGGGATGGTCTGTGTTTCAGTTGTAGGCTCTGATACTGGCTTTGACGCTTCTTCAAATACAGTTAAATCAAACCAAAAAGTAGTACCCACCCCGACTTCGCTCACCAGATGCATTGTACTACGATGCCTTTCCATGATGTTTCTCACAATTGATAAACCTAAACCAGTCCCTTCTAGGGTGTGAACTCGGTTTTCTACACGGAAAAAGCGGTCAAAAATCGCCTGTTGGTCTTCTAGGGCGATGCCAATACCAGTATCGGATATTTCTACCCGCACCTGAGCAGAATGATTATGTGAGTTGGACTGGGGATCTAATTGGTAGGTGCGAATAGCCACTTTACCACCCGCCTGAGTGAATTTCAGGGAATTACCCACCAAATTAGCTAATACTTGCAGCAATAAATCATAATTACCCACAACTAAGGGTAAATTGGAGGCGACTTCCTGAATTAGTTCAATGCCTTTATCTCTAGCATTGAGTTGGTAAGTTCGCAAAGTTTGCTCAATTGCTTGCGCTAAATCTACACCATTGAAGTTGTAGCTGCGCCCAGATTCGAGTTTGGATAAATCCAACACATCGTTAACTAGACGAGTTAATCTATCGGTTTCGTGATTAACGGTTTGCAGAAAATCTTGCCGTTGTTCTACACTCAAGTCTTCGCCATATTCATGCAAGGTTTCAATAAAAGACTTGATGTTAAATAGAGGTGTTCGCAGTTCGTGAGAAACGTTACTGATAAATTGGCTTTTTGCCTCATTTAGTTCTACTTCACGGGTAATATCTTGCACTGTGATGGCAATACCTTTGATGCTTTCCCGTTGTAAATTTAGTACCGTAGTCAACAGAATCCGGATTGTGCGTTTGATGGGTTCGCTCAGATGAATGCGGAACTCAGCACTTTCACATTCACCTGCGGCCATTTCATACAAAGGCCTAGTGATTTCCATCTGCACCGCCGGAGGCAAATTATGTAAAACATTGCTACCTTCAACTTGTACCCCTTCCCAACCAAAAATGCGCCGCGCTGTGGGGTTCACTAAAATCACCTGCATACTGTTATCAATCAGCACAGCACCATCGGCAATAGTTGATACTAGGGTTTCGAGTTTAGCCTTTTCTGCTGTTAATTCTTCTATATTTTGTTCTTCATAGCGCTCTAGTCGCTCCGCCATTTCATTAAAACTAAGAATAACCTCTCCCAGTTCGCCACCTAGTGGTAAGTCGATGCGTTGCTTAAAATTCCCGGCGGCGATTTGTTTTACCCCCACTAACAGTTCTTTAATGGGCTTAGTAATGGTCAAAGCGTTAATTACTCCTGCCAAAATCACCATGACCCAAATCGTGATAAAAACGGCAATGGTGACATCGCGGGTGAAATTGGTGGAAATAACTGCGGTTTGATTAGGATTGATGCCGATAGCTAAGACACCCTGGGATTTTTCATCAACAATCAGGGGAATAAATACATCAGTAACTACCCCATCTGGGGACATGTGTTGCCGCACCATCGGCTTTTCTAAATCACTGGTGTAATCTTCTGGTAGTTGGATTCGCCGTTCAATGGTGAGGGAATTTTCAACCTCTGGCTCCCAAAAAGGAATGCCAAAGAAGATTTTCCCGGTTTCATCGGCATAGAGCATATAACGCACACTAGAGGTGCTGCTATAGAAGCGTTGAGAAAATTGAGCAACCTCAGTGAGATTGTGATCAGCAATGAGTGGGGCAACGTTGGCAGCTAGGAGTAGTCCCAAGTCACGACCAAAACGGGTATCATTCATCCGGGCATCTTGCTGAATTGTATTCACAGCCCAGAAAGTTAGACCACTCATCACCAAAGACACCACCAAGGTGGCCACAGCCAACAGTTTAGTCTGAAGGGTGAAGTCAGACCACCAATTGGCGAGTGTCTTCGACACGCCATTGGCGAACGCTTCTCGAATTGTTTTTAAAGGAGCCAGCATCTTAAACAAAGTTGTTAGTAGTTTTAGTTATTCAACCCCAACAACTAAAAAATTAACAGTTAATTTGACAAACATGTTAATCGAGATGAGGAAGTAGGAAGTAGGAAGTAGGAAGTAGGAAGTAGGGAGTAGGGAGTAGGTGCAGTGGGAAAAACTTCTCAGTTTCCAGTGTCTAGTCCCCAGTCACCAATCCCCGATATCACTTTAACTCAGCACTCGATGACCGATATCTTTGCGGTAATACATACCATCAAATTGAATGGATTTGATTCCAGTGTATGCTTGGGCGATCGCCTGCTGAAAATTGTCACCGATGCCTGTTACATTTAACACTCTTCCCCCATCTGTGACTATTTGTTGTTGTGAGTTTAATTTTGTACCTGCATGAAATACGGTGACTTGTGCTGTTTCTGCTGCTTGAATACCAGTAATGACTTTGCCTTTTTCATATGTCCCAGGATAACCACCTGAAGCAGCGACAACAGTAGCCGCAGCTCCTTGTTTCCAAGCAATAGGTGGCATTTCTCCTAAACGCTGCTGTACACAGGCTAACATCAATTCTTCTAGGGGTGTGGCTAACAGTGGTAAAATCACCTGAGTTTCAGGATCACCGAAGCGGCAGTTAAATTCTAAAACTTTCACATCGCCATCGGGTGCAATCATTAATCCTGCGTAAAGTACGCCTCGATAATCAATGCCTCTGGATTTTAAGCCTGCGATCGCTCTTTCTAAAACTTCTGTTTGTACCCGCGCCATTAATTCTGGTGTGGCAATAGGTGTTGGGGCATAAGCTCCCATGCCACCAGTATTTTCGCCTATATCGCCTTCCCCAATCCGCTTATGGTCTTGAGCCGGTAACAAAGGACGAATTGTTAATCCATCGGTCAAGGCTAAAACTGATACCTCTTGCCCAATTAAACATTCCTCAACAACAACAAAATTACCCGCACTACCGAACTGTCCTTGAAAAATTGACTCAATGGCACTATTCGCCTGTTCCACAGTCTCGGCAACTATGACACCCTTACCCGCAGCCAAGCCATCAGCTTTCACCACAATGGGCGCGCCCTGTGCTTTTACATATGATTTAGCTGCTGCTGCTTCCGTAAATACCGCAGCCTTGGCTGTAGGAATCCCCGCTTCCTGCATCAAAGCTTTTGCCCAAGCCTTACTCGCCTCAATTTGCGCTCCTGCTCTGACAGGCCCAAATACCATTAATCCTTGACTTTGCAGGTAGTCGGTAATTCCCATTGCCAGGGGTACTTCTGGCCCTACTACCACCAGGGAAATGTTATTTTCTAAAGCGTATTGGCTCATGCCCTCAAAGTCATCTACAGCCAAAGGCAAATTCTGGCAACGTTCCATACTTGCCGTACCCCCGTTTCCTGGCACACAGACAACTTGCTCAATTTGCGGAGATTGCAGCAGTTTCCATGCCAGTGCGTGTTCACGCCCCCCGTTACCTATAACTAAAACTTTCACTGATTTCCTCGTGAGTCCCTTGTGAAACGAGAATACCCTAGTGGTTCTCGCGGATCAATTTTTCACTAATTCTTCCGCTGATGCAAGCTTTCTGAAAAGTGCATGGTGGGACATAGCCGATGTTGAGTACAATTTATGCTATTTTTTCCGGATTTATACTTAAATAGCTAACAGAGTAGGACTTACGCAACTGGCATATTATTTTAAGTTTGTAGTGAGGACTTTAGTCCTCTCTGCGAGACGCTCCGCGGTCAGCGCAGCTATGCCCCCAGGGCTTGACAAGATAAGGGCTAAAGCCCTTACTACAAGCAAAAATTTTTTATTTTTTGTGACACTCGCGTAAGTCCTGTAGATTTCAGAAGTAGTTTTTATAATTTAATACCAATATTTCTACGGTTATTTTCCGAAAAATGATTCAGACTTTAGGTATTTGTCATTAATCTTAGCAAGTTAAAATAATTGATTTAAAAAGACTGGGTAACTAATGACGTTTAATCGGTGTAAGTATTAACCTGTGAATATAGAGTCAAAAAAATATCAATAAAATAGGAAACATGGCTAAAACTATTGTTACTGGAGCCGCAGGATTTATTGGTTCTCACCTTGTGGAAACACTGCTAAAACAAGGAAAAGAAGTAATTGGCATTGATGAATTTAACGATTATTACGATCCGATGTTAAAGCACAAGAGTATTGCACATTTACACGGATCGCCTAACTTTACTTTAATTGAAGGAAATATTCAGTTTTTAGACTGGCAGGCACTTCTCCAAGATGTTGAGGTTATTTATCATCAAGCGGCACAAGCTGGGGTAAGAGCAAGTTGGGGTGAAGGCTTCCGCAATTATACTGAACGCAATATTAGTGCCACGCAAGTTTTATTAGAAGCGGCAAAGGATGCTCAACATCTGAAAAGATTAGTATTTGCCTCTACATCTAGTGTATATGGCGATGCTGAAACCCTACCGACTCATGAACAGATACCACCGCAACCAGTGTCCCCCTACGGCATTACCAAGCTAGCCGCTGAAAGGCTGTGTGGACTTTATCACAAAAACTTTGGTGTGCCGATTGTGGCATTACGCTATTTCACGGTTTACGGGCCAAGACAGCGCCCAGATATGGCTTTTCATAAATTTTTCAAATCTATTTTGCAGGATGAAGCAATTCCCATTTATGGCGATGGACAGCAAACGCGGGATTTTACATTTGTCAGTGATGTCATAGCGGCCAATTTAGCCGCCGCCACTGTACCCGAAGCCGTAGGCGAAATCTTCAATATTGGTGGTGGTAGCCGGGTAGTTTTGGCAGAAGTTCTAGACACAATGGCAGAAGTAGTAGGCAAACCCATCAAGAAAAATTACATTGAAAAAGCTATGGGAGATGCACGCCACACTGCGGCTGATGTATCTAAAGCCCGGCGAATTTTAGCATATCAACCGCAAGTCTCCTTAAGGGAGGGTTTGATACAGGAATGGCAATGGGTGAAGGCTTTGTATTGTTAGGGATTGGATATTGGGGACTGGGGAGATGAGAGCGATAATACAAACAAATCTATATTATTCTCCCCCCTGCTCCCTGCTCCCTGCCCCCTGCCTCTTCTCACTCTGGCCTCAAATCATTAGATAATTCAATAATCCCCCTAGATCCATCAATCCTGACTCGTTGACCATCTTGCAATATCCATGTAGCACCGCGAACATCCATGATGGCAGGAATACCGTACTCCCGCGCCACGATCGCACCGTGAGAAAGTCGTCCCCCGGCTTCGGCAATTATTCCTCCCGCCCTGACTAACAGAGGCGCCCAACCGGAATCTGTATAAGGTACTACTAAAATTGTGTCACGGTTGATTTCTGGTAAATCTTGTAAATTGCGTACCACCTTCACCCGTCCTTCAGCTTGTCCGTGGCTGGCGGGAATGCCTTGTAATATTTGGTCTGAGTAGATTTCCGAGGATTCTAGGGCATGGGGTGTGGTGTTACCGTAAACTAAAATGGGGATTTGGTTGATTTGGCTATCTTGGCTAAATTGCGATCGCCTAGATTGTAATATCTCAGATAAGCGATCGCGCAATTCGGCATCACTATCGGCTACTAAACGCCGCACTTCATCCAACTCCAGAAAAAAGATATCTCCAGGTTCTCTGAGGATGCCCATCTTTAACCAAATTTGTTCTAAAGCCACAAATCGCCAGCGTAATTGGGCTAATAACCGGGAATAAACTTCGGTAACTCGCCCTTTGATATCAACCCGTTGCTGGACTATCCCCCGTTGACGCTTGCGGGACAAAGCACGGTTAAGAGAATTTACCCCTTCTGTCTCGGCTTTGTTGATCATCAACTGCACAAATAACTGCTTGACTGGTTGGGGGTCTTCTTTCCAGGTGGGAACGGCTATATTTGTCCCAACATCACTTAAATAGCCGTAATCCTCTAGCAATTCGTTAAATTCGTAGAGAATCTTATCTCCCTCTGGTGTTTGCGCCAGTTGCTCAAATATTTGATCGGGATCACATTCAGGTAATACTTGTTTAGCATCTGCGGCTAATGCACTCAAAGACCTTAATGCCGCTACTTCTGGGGTGACGCTGTTATCGATGCGCCCATCTTTTACCCGAAAAATAGCTTGTCTAAGAGCTGCGCTTAAGGGAGCTAAAATACTGTAGTAAGTGCCACTGCGGAGCAATTCCAGAATAAAATCAATTCTTGCTAGTAACTCAGATGGTTCTAGGGCATCGATTGATTCATTGGCTAATTGTGACAAACCCGGAATAAATACTCTGCTGTAGTCGCGTTTAAAGTCCTTTTCTAACCGCAGTTCTCGCTTCAGTAGCCTTGTCAGTCCTGGTAAATTCTCGAAGGTGGACTTTAAAGGCGGTTTGCTCATTTTCTCGCCTCTAGTTAAAAATTCCAGACTTTCCGGTGGTAAACCCATCCGCAGAAAAATCTGTCCTAAGAGAGATGCATTAAAATAAGCTCTAGAATAGTGCAATGTGGCAGTGTCAGTAAAATCTAAACCCAAAGCGCGATCGCCTAGAACTAAAGTAAAAAGATCCCCCCAAACCCCACAAGTTAATGGGCGATTAATCGACCACGTTAAGGGGTGAATCACACCCGGAATCACTTCGGCGGCAATTTTTCTTGTCCAGATGGGTAATAGGGTCGTAATGGGTCTAGCTTGCAATACCCAGAGGGTTTGACTGTCGTAACTCCACTCAATATCTTGGGGAATGCCGTGATAGCGTCGTTCTAATCGCCGGACTAAGTAGGCTACTTGTTTAATTAATGCTTGGGGGACTTGTCCTGTTCCCTCTACTTGCACAGAGGAAAAATCGTCTGTCTCTACTACAAAAGCGCGATATTGTTCTGGTGTGACTTTGCCAGAAACAACTTGCGTGGGGCTACCTGGTAAAGCCTCAATCACAATGGCCTCACCTTGTTGGGTAATGGGATCACGACTGAAGGCGACACCAGAATACACACTCTGGATTTCTTGTTGCACCAGCACAGACATTGCTGTATCTGGTAACCCGCGATCGCGTCGATATTGTATAGCAGATGGATGATTGTAAGAAGCTTGGACTTGGGCGATCGCCTCTTGTAATTCTTGTTTGCTGGTGACTTGCAAAATTGTTTGGTACTGTCCAGCAGCGGAAGCGTGTTCGGAATCTTCCCCAATGGCTGAAGAACGCACCACTAAGGGCGATAAATCTGAGGGCTGAAGAATGGCGATCAATTCTTCGGGATCATCAATTGGGGAAATCACCCAACCCTTGGGTACTGGGTAGCCCCAACGCTTAATTTGAGAGAGTGTAGCCGCTTTTTGCCCCACAACAGCTACATCCAGTTCATCATCTAAAGAAAGAATCGGGCGACTACCCCGTAAATATTCCAACGTTGCTTGGGAATCTGATTCGGCCTCTCCCACTGGCAAATTCAAGTCATCGGGAATTTGTGTATAAATCCACCCCAACACCCCAGCTAAGACAATAGCAGCAATTATTTTGGGGAAATTGTCCACATTTAAGAGGATCACAAATAAAGGAAAAATAAATAAAACTCCTACTTTGACCAGTTTTCTGGAACGTAGAAGTGTAAAGCTGATGATTGCCAACAAACTGGTAAATACGGTCACTAGGGGATCATGTGCAAGAAATCCCCAAACGACATTCGTAGTGCCTGCGCCTTTACCCATCCAGTATCTACCCAATACTAAGGCAATTAGAGCTACTAATTCCCAAGATGAGCCGTCAGGAAAAAACACACGAGACAGCAAAACTGCCCCGATGCCTTTGAGGGCCTCTGACAAAACTGCCAAAAGTCCTACTAATGTACCGCCGTGGTAAAAAGCGGCTGAAACGCTGATGTTTTTCGTGCCGATTCGTGATAATTGCCGACCCTTGAAAGCATAGGTAATCCAAGCAATCACTGGTAAACCGCCCAAGAGGGGGCAGGCAATTAAAATAACTAAGGCACCCCAAAGTTCAATCATTGTGGATTTTGGATTTTAGATATATATTCCATCTAAAACCTCAAATCTCAAATTCTAAAGTTTCTCTGAAATTTTTTGATGGTAGTTAGGGAACTTTTATGTTAGTTGCTTAATGGACACTTGACTGCGGCAGAAACCGTATTTGCAAGTGTCCCCCTCAGCCGCTAATTCTGAAGCTGCTAGTTACCTAGTTTAGCGCATAGGCAGCTTGCAGCGCCCAAACAATCAAGGCAGCAATCGATCCCAAGAGCAGAACGGTGGAAATGGTGACTAGTTTGGGGGAATCTGCCCCCTTAAATTTCATAATTCCTCGATTTAAATCGGACATAGCTTTGTAAGCCTCCTTTGCTACAGGGCTAATTTGTCCGTTTTGATTGTAGTCTTTCTATTTGCCGATCAAGCGAAAGTTCTCATAATATTTTGTTTAAGCTTTGCAACAATGTCATTCATACATTGACTGCCTAACTGTTTCTCCAAGGGGGTTACAGGGCTTGTATTGCCACAAGGGTAATTATGGGCTGAAGGTGACACCAAGTTAACTTGGCTGAGTAAATAAGTTCGTAGTCAGGACTTTAGTCCTTGGCTTGAGGGCTTCAGCCCTCACTACAAACTCAGGAAAATTTTTTGGGCAAACTACTAGTACAAGTCGGGGAATTAACCCCTTGTGGGCATAGCTACGTTTAGCGCCCAGTGTGCCTTGGGCTGCTTTTATAATTGCCAGGGCTAGGTGCTAAAGAGTGAAGTGTTACTGATTAATAGCACGGATGCATTTGTCAGATGCTAAAAAATTATTTAAATTACTATATTTTTAGAGGTATAGCTGGCAACTTTATTTTCAATAAATGCGTCATCAAAAACAAACTTGATATGCAATTGTCTCATCATATTAGGTAACAACAGAACTCTGGTAAATACAAATTAACAAATTGAAAGTGGTAATATTTATGCGGCAATTATTAAGTACTCTTTCTTTGCTAGCACTTCTCCAAAGTGTCTCCCTAATGCCTCAAGCCAGAGCGCTAGAGCCTAATAATCAAATAGAATCAACTGCAATTCAACAGGTAATTACAGCCAACTTAATGACAAATTCACCTGATGGCAACTTTTATCCAGAAAGGATGATTAATCGGGCAGAATTAGCCGCCATTATGGTGAAGGCATTTAACTTAGATAAACGAGATGCCGTGAAACAAGGAGAGACGAGATCTGTACCAGATGTTCCTCCCTCCCATTGGGCATTTAATGATATTCAGACAGTTCTCAAAACTGATATTATGAGAGGCTACCGGGGAAATTTATTTTTCCCAAATCAAAGAGTAACTAGGGCAGAAGGTTTGGCTATTTTTGCCCAAGCTTATGGTGTATTTCAGTTTGGTGATGACACAGTAAGTGAAATACTTGAATCCCATCCCGATGCAGCATCAATTCCCACATGGGCTAGAAGAGCGATCGCTACAGTAATTGCCGAAGGTTTTATCAACACAGATAGCCAAAACAATATTTCCCCATTACGACCCATGACCCGTGGGGATATGGCTTACGTATTAAGTAAATATTTAGAAAGACAGCAGCCATTACCACCAACACCGATAGTTCCTGGTGTTCCTGCAAGAGTGGAGTAGGGACAAGGAAGGGGACAAGGGGACAAGGGGACAAGGGGGACAAGGGGACAAGAATAAAATTACTTCCCTATCCCCAATTCCTATTTCCTTCCCTTTTTGGTAGTGAAGACAGTAGTAAACATCATCAACATACCGCCTAGTAGAATAGCGATCGCTAGTCCTCCTGTGATCAAGTCGAGTAAATTGTTGTTGTCCATGATAAATGAAAATTTGTAGTCAGCACTTTAAGGCTTAAAAATCAACGCCACGTTTAAGTTCTACACCTTGATTGGCATAGTGTTTGTGGCAGTATACCTCAGAGTGAACGCTAGCTAAATCAAAGTAGGCTGGTTGTTGTTGGCAACGTCCAGTAATAATGACTTCGGTATCGCGGGGTTTACGCAGTAAAGCTTGAACTATGGGTTCCACGGGAAGTAGTTCTAGGTCAACTGTGGGATTGAGTTCATCCAGGATAATGGTTTTGTACAATCCAGAGGCGATCGCAGTTTTGGCAATCTCCCAACCTCTTTCGGCTTCTATATAGTCTAGTTCTTGTCGGGAATTGCGCCAAACGATGGCATCACGACCACAGCGTTGATGATCTACAACCTCTGGATATGATTGTTGCAGGGCTGCGATCGCTGCATCTTCTGTATAACCACTACCACCTTTGAGCCATTGCATAATCAACACGCGGGTAGAACCTGGATGATTGATTCCCCTCCCGATAGCTTGCAAAGCTTTACCTAAAGCACTGGTGGACTTACCTTTACCTGCACCAGTGTAAATTTCTATACCCTCTAAGAAGAGAGCTTTGGCCGTAGGGTGGTCTTGAGGTTTCATTTCCGAGTGCAAATCCGCAATATCCAGTAATTCTGGCGGTGCAGCACGTCCAGTAGCAATGATTTCTAATTCCTGGGGTTTAGCTTTTAATGTCCGTACCACTTCATCCACGGGTAACAAACCTAAATCCAAAACCGGATTAATTTCATCTAAAACCACAACTGAATATAATCCAGAGGCGATAGCGCCTTTAGCTACATCCCAACCCCGTGAGGCTTCATCTTCGTCAAAAGAGGTAATTTCCTCCGGCCCAAAAAATTCCGCTCTCCCAGTACGTACCTGGTCAATTAAATGAGGGAACCCACGCTGTAAAGCGGCGATCGCCCCATCTTCGTCATAATCCCGTTCTGGCCCTTTTAAGAACCGCAGTAGTAAAACCCGGTTGGAATCGCTCGGTGTATTTATTCCCAAGCCAATTGAGCGCAAAACAACCCCTAAAGCCGCTTGGGACTTACCTTTACCCACACCATCATAGACGTGAATTTGACCAGTGAGCCGTTCAGGACGCACTTGCGCCGTGCGAATACCGATGCCGTTCCTTGTCATTTCTTGAAAAGCTGTAATGTGGCAGTCTTTAATTTTACAGAACCTTTTGTCATATCAGCCAGAAAAAATATCATTGGTCGAAAACTTAACTCCATCCCCCTACTCCCCAATAAATAGGTGTATACTGGCACACCAAGATGTAATCCCAGTTATACTTTCTAACATTAACCCCGACTCTTGACATTTTATGTTTGGACTTGAAAATTTCACTATTCCCAGCATTTGGCCTCTTGGGGCCATATTGTTTGAATTTTTATTTTTACTGACTGCTATTCCTATAGAGGCATATGTATTGAATAAGCGGCTACAATTCGACAAAAAAACGAGTATGTTTTATGCCATCTCTATAAATCTTTTTTCTAGCACTATTGGTTGGATTATATTTTTCTTTATAGAACCAATGTTGCCTATAAATTTAAAATCAGAATTAATTGGTTACATGGTTTTTAATAACTTCCGGCGTGATAGTTCACAAGCTATTATGATTTTTACAGCTTTTATTATGTTTTTTGTTACCTTTTTAATGAAATTTTTTCTTTTAAGAATTTTTGTGGTTTCCTTAAGAGAAACATTTGTTATTAAACAAGAAAAATTACCAACTTCTAATCGTTTAAAATGGCGACGTGCCAGCACTGTGAGATTACAAAATTCAAATTTAGTTACCACTGTATTAATAGCCAATTCACTCAGCTACAGTGCTATTACTATTATTTTGCTATTGGGTAGAAAAACTGTTTAACTGCTACTTAATCTGAAAAAATACTCATAAATTTATGAATTGGAGGTGTGAATAATGGTAACAATCTTTAAAGACCTCTTAAAGTTATTCAGCTTTACCGCAGGACTTTACGAAGGAATTAGAAAATTAATAATTCCCACTAGGGCTTATTCTTGGCAGACATTTATTTATCTGAGTATATTTTCTTGGGCGCTTTCATCTTTAGCTATTGGCTATGTAAGCAATATAATTGGATTTTGTGGTTGGTTATTTTTAATAACTGGTACCGCATGGTATACAACTGACGATCCTTTAAGAGTTCCCGGCACTTTTATGCCAGTAGGCGCAGTAATTACTGGCTTTTTAGTGAGTATCTTTTTGTTCCGCGATCCAGAAAGGGTAATGACAACAAGAAGTATTGTGCTGTGGCCCACAATCTCTGCATTAATTACGGCATTTCCTGACTTTATTGAAGGTGGAGAAAAAACTAAAGCCAAAATTCCTCAACCGGCAATTCGGGAAAAAATCATAATTTTAGTAGCTAGTTGTACGTTACTTAGTTGCTGGATTCAATTTTATTTTGTTATGGATAATTGGTTTACACAATATCCCAGTTTACTGGCAGATAGTTTTAATCGCAGTACAATTGTTTGGAGCATGGAAGAACCACAAGAAATACCCAAGAATGGTGTTTTAATTTTGGAACAACTGCAACCAATTGTAGAAAAAGAATTAGCCAACAGACCTTGGTCAGAAGTTGAAAAATGGTTGATAGATGCACAACAGCAAGTAGGAAACTTGGGAAGAGAAGTAATTAATATACATTTGGCAGAGTTTGAAGAAAGAGAGTTATGGCGTGTAGAACCGCGGATAACTAATACTCAAGCTGGGTATAGATTAGATTTACTGAGTATTTGGTCAGGGCCAAGTTCTAACCCCCAAGGGTATTATTTGCAAAAATCTTGTCGTATTGACCCCATTGCATCATCTAGCAGTACCATCGTCACTCCCACTCAAGCAGAGATTAAAAATACAGTTGCAGAAGTTGAATGCGATCGCGTCAGTAAATTGGTAGCTGGTGCGCCGCCACCGCAGCAGTGATGGTGGAGAAACTCCCAACTCCCAACTCCCAACTCCCAACTCCCTAGCCACAACTAACAAGCAATGAACTTAAGCAGAATTTTTGTCATCGCCAAAAACGTCTTTCGGGAAATGGTACGCGATCGCATCCTGTATATTATCGGTTTTTATGCCCTCATACTGGCTGTGGCTCTGCGTGTCATCCCTGAATTTGCCGCTACGACTGAAGATAAAATGTTTCTGGACTTTGGTCTAGCAACAATGAATATATTGACTTTAATTGTTGCCATATTTATCGGTACAGGACTGGTTAATAAAGAAATTGATAAACGGACTATTTTGGTGTTAATTGCCAAGCCTGTGAGCCGCAGCGAAATTATCGTGGGCAAATTCTTGGGTTTATCGGCCGTGTTGAGTGTACTTGTGGCTGCTATGACAGTCATTTATTTAATATTTTTGCAGATAGGGAATATTCCTCATTCAATTCCCAGCATATTAATTGCCACGTTTTTCTTATGCTTGCAATTATCTTTAATTACTGCCGTAGCTATTACCTTCGGTGTCTTTACAAGTTCCCTATTAGCTGTCACTTTAACATTTGCAGTTTACTTAATGGGGAATATTACCCCAGATTTAGTTCAACTTGGTCGCTTGAGTAATAACCCGATGATGGCCAGGATAACTCAAGGCTTGTATCTCATTTTGCCAGATTTATCTCGATTAGATTTGAAAAATGATGCTGTTTATGGTTTGCAAGCATTACCTGATGCCACAGCACTCATGACTAATGTCGGCTACGGCTTACTTTATAGCATTATGCTACTAGCGATCGCTAATCTGATCTTCTGGCGACGTGAGTTTTAATCCCAAATGACTATCTGAGGATCACAAATCGTACCATCAGGCATGATAGTGTCTCGTAGTTTCGCATAAATTATTTTAGTTTCCCAAAGATTTGCCTGACTCAAGTTAGCCCTAGTTAAGTTTGTTGATGTCAAGTCTGCACCGCTTAAGTTAACTTCGGTTAAATTAGCTTCTAGTAGTGTCGCCCCACATAATTTTGCTCCCGCCAGATTTGCTCTCAATAAATTCGCCTCAATCAACGATGCTTCAATTAATATTGCTGCACTCAGGTTGGCTTCAGTTAAATCTGTATCACACAAAGAAGCACCCCAAAGGTTAATGTGACTGCATTGCGTCCGCCACAAGCGAGAACAACAGATATTAGCAGATGTTAAATCAGCATTAGTGAAATTAGCTTCAGACAAATTAGCTCCAGATAAATTAGCCCCACGCAAAGTAGTTTGTATTAAATTTGCCCCATTTAAGTTAGCCCCAGTGAGATCAGAGCCAGATAAATTGGCCCCATGAAAATCTGCACCCATCAAGTTAAAACCGCTAAAATCAACTGATCGCAAATCAATTCCGCTTAAATCACAGCCACTAAAATCTCTACGCTGACAAGCTTTATCTTTGATTTGATCCAATATTAATTCTTGGTTGTCAGCATAATTTCTCATGATATTCACCTCAATTGATAATAATCACAAAGATTTAGTTTTTATGAGTCCTGGGTAATTTATGACTCAGGATTCATGTCTTTGTGAGTGAGAGTTACTGTATTTCGAGATTACACCTCAAATGCCCATAATCTTGCTCAAAATTCAGGAATAAATTGCGAAAAATTTGCTCATGAGCGGAAAATCCGCCTAGACAGTAGTATGGTCAACAATAAATGCTGACATAAGTCATGAAAAATTGATAATGTAAAACATATCGGGTCTATAAACTAATGCCTAATCTCACCCACTTAATTATTACTCAGGCACAATATTCAGGAGAACCGATAAAGCTAAGTCTACAAATTGAACACTTTATTAATTAACACCTATCTATAGGAGGATTTATTTACTTACCAAGTTAGATTAAAAGAAAGCGAATGTTTAATATTTAAAATCAGCCGCATTTGGGTAAAAAACGGCGGATTAAGATTTTTATAAAGAATTAGATCCCGTTTCTTGGCAAAACAGTTCCACTGCATTCATCTAAAGCGAACAAGATGCAAAATCAAGAAAAGTGTGATTATGACTTGGCTGACCAGCGACAAAGTAATATGAAAACCGCTACGGTAGAAGAGGGGATGATATTTCAGTTGGCAAATGGCAGTATACAAGGTTGTAATACTAGCGCTGAACTGATTTTGGGACTCACAGCCAAGGATATACATGAATGGGATTCTCCTAACGCCTGCTGGCAATTTGTTGATGAAAATAGCATACCCTTGACCGCATTAACCCATCCAGGGATGCTGGCTTTGGGTACAGGTAAGCTCTGCTTAAATGTTGTTGTGGGGTTAGATAAACCAAACACAGAATTAAAGTGGTTGTTGATGAACTGTCAGCCTTTATTTCTAGCTGAAGAAAGTTCACCCTATGCAGTTGTCTACACTTTTTCTCATATCACTAAACCAAATTCCCAGCAGATTCACAATGATTCTGGGACAGAATATAAAACCCAAATACCCATATTAGAAATGAATGAGCCAAATACTAATGCTGAAATAATGAGGCAATTAGTAGCAAGTGAAATTAAATTTAAAAAATTATTTGACTCGAATATTATTGGCATCGTTATAACAGATTTCACTAATATTATTGAGGCTAATGATATATTTTTACAGATGGTGAATTATACCCGTAAAGATTTGCTAGCAGGGGAAATTTATTGTCTACAAATTACACCTCCTGAGTTTCACCATCTAGACGAAAAGGCATTACAAGAACTTGTCACAGTTGGAAGCTTTACACCTTTTGAAAAGCAATATATCCGTAAGGATGGGAGTCGGATCACGATTTTGATTGGTGGGGCAATTTTAGAGCAGTCTCCACCAACTTGTGTGTGTTTTGTGATGGATTTAACTGAGCGCCAACAAACACAAAAATCATTGCGGGATGTTCTGCAAAGACTAACTTTCCATGTAGAAAACTCTCCTTTGGCGGTAATCGAGTGGGATCATGAATTTCGCGTATCTCGCTGGTCAAAGGAAGCTGAACGTATTTTTGGCTGGCCCGCTGAGGAAGTCCTCGGTAAACAGGTAAATGATTGGCAATTTGTCTTTGTGGAAGATGTAGAGGTCGTCAATAGTGTAATTGACCGGTTATTTAATTGCAGTGAAACACAAGTAATCGCCAACAACCGTAACTACACCCAAGATGGAACTGTACTTCATTGCCAATGGTATAACTCAGCTTTATGTGACGAATCAGGCAAGTTAATTTCTGTATTATCACAGGTACTAGATGTTACGGAAACTAAACGAGTAGAAGCCGCATTACGAGAAAGTGAAGCCCGATTTCGACAGATGGCGGATATCTCTCCTACTTTGATTTGGATGAGTGATACCAGCAATCTTTGTTGGTATTTTAATCAGCCTTGGCTGGAGTTTACAGGACGAACAATGGAGCAAGAAATGGGTCACGGTTGGACAGAAGGGGTGCATCCTGACGACTTACAGCGTTATTTTGCTACTTATATTAATGCATTTAATACCCGTAAAGAATTCCGAATGGAATATCGGATGAAACGGGCTGATGGGGAGTATCGTTGGATTTTAAATATGGGAGTACCGCGTTTTACATCAGAAGGTACTTTTCTCGGTTATATCGGTTCCTGTATTGACATTACCCATCGCAAACAAGCAGAGGCAGAAAAAGAGAAAATGTTAATGCGATCGCGGCAATATACCAGACAACTACATGGGTTGATGGAGGCGGCAGTGGCGATTAATTCAGCACTCTCCATCGAAGAAGTATTACGTTTAATTACTGAGCAAGCCCGCGAAATTATTGGCGCACATCAATCAGTCACCAGCGTGATAATTGATGATGATGATGAACAAGCCATGAATGCAACTTCACTGTCCGATAAATATGCTGCCTGGCGAGATCAATGTCAACAATTAGATAGCTTAGGCATTGAACCCAGTATTCATCAAACAAATGGGCCTATACGCCTATCTCAAGCAGAACTCACATCTCATCCCCAATGGCAGCAGTTTGGTCAGCAAATAGACAAATACCCACCGCTGCGGGGATGGTTAGCTACTCCCCTCATTGGCAGAGATGGTCATAGCATCGGACTAATTCAGTTATCCGATAAATATGAAGACGAATTTACCAAAGAAGACGAAGCCATTATCGTGCAATTAGCACAAATGGCATCCATCGCCATTGAAAACACCAGGTTATATGAAGCCGAACAACAAGCACGCGCCCAAGCAGAAGAAGCCAACTGCATTAAAGATGAGTTTTTGGCTGTCCTTTCCCACGAATTGCGCTCCCCCCTGAATCCGATTTTGGGTTGGTCTAAGCTACTGCAAAGTCGTAAATTTGATGAATCAAAAACCACAGCAGCCTTAGCCACAATCGAGCGCAATGCTAGGTTACAAGCACAATTAATTGAAGATTTACTAGATGTCTCGCGGATTTTGCAAGGCAAGTTGACGCTCAATGTGGATAAAGTCAATCTGGCAACGACGATTACCGCAGCAATGGAAACAGTCCATTTAGCAGCCAAAGCAAAATCCATCAAATTAAAGTTTCAGCCTCATACCGATGCTCCAGTTCTAGTCATGGGTGACCCCAACCGCTTGCAACAAGTGGTCTGGAATCTCCTTTCCAACGCCGTTAAATTCACTCCCCCAGGAGGACAAGTACAAGTTTGCTTAGAACAAATTGATTCTCACATTCAAATTCAAGTCATTGATACAGGTAAAGGAATAGACCCTCCTTTTTTGAGTTATGTATTTGATTACTTCCGTCAAGCAGATAGCGCCACCACCCGAAAATTCGGCGGGTTAGGGCTGGGGCTAGCAATTGTGCGACAGTTAGTAGAACTCCACGGCGGTACAGTCGGCGCGGATAGTCCAGGTGAAGGAAAAGGAGCAACTTTTACAGTCCAGTTACCAGTTTTGTCTACACAATTGACCACAGTAGAGAACCAGGAAGAAGAAACAATGGACTCCAACATAGGTAATCTTCAGGGCATCAAAATCCTAGTTGTAGATGATGACCTTGACTCGCGTGACTTTATTAGCTTTGTCCTCGAAGAAGAAGGCGCAGAAGTGATTTCAGTCTCATCAGCCATTGATGCACTAGAAACCCTGCCAGCATCAAAAGCAGATGTGCTACTGAGTGATATTGGAATGCCAGACATAGACGGCTATATGTTGATGCGCCAAGTGAGAACTTGGACACCAGAAACAGGCGGAAAAATCCCCGCGATCGCTCTTACCGCTTATGCAGGAGAATATAACCAAGAACAGGCATTATCAGCCGGTTTTCAGATGCACGTCACCAAACCAGCCGAACCCACTGAATTAGTTGCAGCCGTCGTTAGATTAGCTGGGAAAAAGGTTGTGAGTTTAGAGGCTAGAAACTAGTACCGCAAGGCGGAAGTCAAAAGTCAAAAGTCAAAAGTTTACCCTGAGCTTAGTCGTTCGCGTTAGCGTCTCCGAAGGAGAAGGGTCAAAAGTCAAAAAGCTTATTTTCTAGGCTTTTCATTGATTTCAACTGGTCTGTTTATTTACGCCGAATTGTACTAGACAGTTTCTTGCCCATGTCCCCATGTCCCCATGTCCCCATGTCCCCATGTCCCCATGTCCCCCTGTCCTATTCATCGCCCCAGGTTTGTAATTGAAAATACACCAAAACTAAGGTAACTGCTAACAGTACTGTGGCGGCGGCTGCTGCATAACCAAAATCAAATTGAGCAAAGGCTTCTTGATAAATGTAGTAAACCAGCAGGTTGGTAGAATTTAGGGGGCCACCACCTGTAATTACATAAACTTGCTCAAAGCTGCGGAGTGTAAAAATTGCTGTGGTAATAGTAGCAAAGATGACAGTGGGTTGTAATCCGGGTAAGGTCACATGCCAAAATTGCTGCCAAGCATTAGCACCATCTAGTTCTGCGGCTTCGTAGCGACTGGGAGGAATGGCTTGCAATCCTGCTAAAAATACCACCATATTGAAACCTAGTTGTTTCCAAATACTCAAGATAATTAACACCGGCATAGCCCAAACTGTACTTCCTAACCAGGGAATGGGGGAAATACCAAATACATTTAAAAACGCGTTGACAGGGCCAGTATTTTGAAATAGCCAGCGAAAACCTAAACCAGCTGCAACTAAGGAGATAATGGAAGGTAAAAAATAGGCACTCCGCAGCACTCCCCGCAGGGCTAAAGATTTATCTAGTAGTACCGCTAACGCCAAAGGAATCACTAAACTGGGAATAACGGTGGCAACAGTAAAATAAATCGTGTTCCATAAAACTTGCCAAAAATCAGGAGTGAGAAACAAGCGCCAGTAATTTCTCAAACCTATCCATGTAGTACCTGTAGAGGTGAAACTTCCAGCAGTAAAACTCAGATAAAACAAATAAGCGATGGGCCAGATGATGAAAATACCCAATAAAATCAGCGCGGGGGACAAAAAAGTCCAAGCGGCAAGTGTATCATTATCCAACCAAGACTTAGTATATGTTTTTGGCATCTATAATTTTTCCTCTTTGCTATGAACCTCCGCCCTGATTCTACCGTTAGCTTGGTTGCTCCCAGCGTTAATCATGACCAAATTTCTGCCAGCACTCCTCTGAAACTGGGAATAATGGCTTCTGGTAGTGGTAGTAATTTTGCAGCTATTGCCCAAGCGATCGCAGATCAGCAACTCAATGCTCAAATTCAAGTTTTAATTTATAATAATCCTTCGGCGAAAGCACCAGTCAGGGCAGCTAATTGGGGCGTGGAAGCTGTATTGTTAAATCACCGGGACTACAGTAGCCGGGAAAGTTTTGACACAGAAATTGTCAAGACATTGAGACAATATGATGTTGAATGGGTGATTATGGCCGGTTGGATGCGTCTTGTCACACCAGTGTTAATTGATGCTTTTCCCGAAAAAATAATTAACATCCATCCGAGTTTATTACCAAGTTTCAAGGGCATTAATGCCGTAGAACAAGCCCTAGCTGCGAAAGTCAAGATTACTGGCTGTACAGTACATCTAGTTTGTTTAGAAGTAGATAGTGGCCCAATCTTAATTCAAGCTGCTGTAC
Source organism: Nostoc sp. CCY0012 (assembly GCF_963920855.1). Taxonomy (NCBI): domain Bacteria; kingdom Bacillati; phylum Cyanobacteriota; class Cyanophyceae; order Nostocales; family Nostocaceae; genus Nostoc; species Nostoc sp. CCY0012. The sequence continues at coordinate 32,427 of NZ_CAWUDM010000034.1, forward strand.
CAGTATTACCAGACGACACCCTAGAAACACTCCACGCCAGAATTCAAATTCAAGAACATCGAATTTTACCACAGGCGATCGCACTGGCCGCCGCCAGGGAATTATCAGTTATATAGTGGATCACGTGGGTGATCACACCTAGAATTTTCAGATAAACTGTGATCGCTATTCGAGTTTCAGATTCATGGCTTTTAAATATACAGAAGCACTTGTTACCATAGCATCATTAAATTTTGATGACGTAGTAAATTTTTATATAGATTTACTCAGTAAAAAACCTGTTATTTACATTCCCAATGTTTATGCAGAGTTTCACATTCCTGGTATGCGATTGGGTATTTTCCAACCTAAAAAAACACACGCATCTGAATTTGCTAACTCAGCAAAAAGTACAATCAGTTTATGTTTAGAAGTGAGTAACTTAGAAGATGCGATCGCTCACATAACAAATTTAGGTTATCCACCCCCAGGAAAAATTTCCATTGCCTCCCACGGTAGAGAAATTTATGCATATGACCCCGATGGCAATCGGATAATTTTACATCAAGGTAATTCGCCATCTTCAAAGGTAATATGACAAATACCAAATCTGTCAATGCAGACAGTCTAGAAATAATATCATCTAAAAGATAGAGAAATATTATGTAATCTTGTCACCCTAAATCCTTAACAATATCAGCGCCGCGATTATCTTCAAGGTCGATTTCTATCAGCACCAATTATCTATCTAAAGGAATAGATGATGAACAATATATTCCTTTGTTAGAACTTCATTTACTTTAATTTAGATTGTTCTTGCCAAATCAAAATGTTAATGTATAATTCAATATAAGCTTGAGTAAGTCAGCCTAATCCAGCGAGTGATAGCTCATAACGCTGGAGCGGAGGAACCAAATTATGGGGCGTATCTCAAAATCGATTATTGATTAAGATTTGAAGCTTAAAAGGGAAACATTGCTCCCGACTTCTCAATCTAAAAATCCCAAATCGACTAGAGAGGGGCATCTCTCAGCCCTAGCCCGTCAGCTAACTTCGTAGGCATTGAGAGGAGACTGAAGAGACAGCATTTTGATAATGTTTTGATCTCATCAGTGTCCGAGGCTGGTACTGCTCGGTTTTTTGTACCCGCACTGAGTTCTGTTGAGGTCAGTAATGTTATTACAATTAAATTTAGCTGCGATTATTGCGATCGCAGGGCAGACTGCTTGGAAAAAAGCCAAGCCTGTAGTTGCGCGAGATGTTTTTATCCTACCTACCTTGGGGTTTTTAGGCGTTATTGCCCTGTGGTGGATTGTGGCACTGCTCAATCATGAATTAATGCCCACTCCACCGGAAGCCTTTATCGCTAATCTTGATTACATATTAAATCCATTTTATCAACGAGGCCCTGGTAATTTAGGAATTGGCTGGTTGTTGATAGCTAGTCTAAGACGGGTATTAATTGGTTTTTTATTAGGCGCGATCGTGGCGATTCCTTTGGGATTCCTCATTGGTATGTCTAGATCGGCCATGTTAGCGTTTAATCCCATCATTCAAATTTTCAAACCCGTATCACCTTTGGCTTGGTTGCCTATTGCCTTAGCTATCTTTAATTTGGCAGATCCTTCAGCAATTTTTGTAATTTTCATTACTTCTTTATGGCCCACAATTATTAATACTGCCTTAGGTGTTGCCAGTGTTTCCAAAGATTATCTAGATGTGGCGCGGGTATTAGAAATGCCACGTTGGAGGAGAATTACAAAAATTATTTGGCCTGCAAGTTTGCCCTATATTTTTACAGGATTACGCATTAGTTTAGGGATTGCTTGGCTAGTTATTGTTGCTGTAGAAATGCTCACTGGTGGTGTGGGTATTGGCTTTTTTGTGTGGGATGAATGGAGTCGTTTAAATCTCAGCTCAGTCTTTTTAGCCGTACTGGTAATTGGTGTAACTGGATTAGTTTTAGATTATGCAGTGGGCAAAATCGAAGAATTTGTAACCCACAGGCCTAAAGCTTCTAACTAACAAAATTTTACTCATTAAAACCTAGCAAGACGCAATGTCATTCTGCGTCTTAGCCTGAATTTGCCGAAAAATCATTGATTACCACTGGAGCCAAAGAAATGGGTGATCATCATTGGAATCGCCGTGACTTTATTAAAGGCATAGGATTAACAACAACTGGGTTAGCGCTGTCATCCTGTGGCATTACTGGAAATACTGGTGCTGGAAGACTGAGTGCAGAAGCCTTAGAGGTGGAACCAGTCGTCAAATCTCAAGATTTAGAAAAACCTGATATTACCGTTGGTTATGTCCCTGTTAATGATTGTGCGCCATTTGCGATCGCCTGGAAAAAAGGTTTCTTCCGTAAATATGGTTTGAACGTCACACTTAACCGCGAAGCGAGTTGGGCGACATCCCGCGATGGATTAATTTTTGGTCGTTTAGATGCTTCCCCTGTGGTGTCTGGTGCTGTGACTAACGCCAGAATTGGTGCTGAAGGCGCACGTCACGCCCCCTTATGTGCAGCTATGACCATTCACCGTCACGGTAACGCCATGACTATGAACAAAGCTATGTGGGACTTTGGGCTACGTCCGTGGTTTGAATATCAAAAACAATATAGCGATGGTGCATTAGAAGCCTTTGGGCGCGATTTTCGCAACTACTTTGCCAAGCAACCCACAGAACGCAAAGTCTGGGCCGTAGTCTTGAGTTCTGCCATTTACGAATACTTTATTCGTTACTTATCCGCAGCCGCAGGCGTTAACCCATTACAAGAGTTTCGCGTCATTATTGTGGCACCTCCCCAAATGGTGACGAATGTGCGAATTGGGGCTATGCAAGCCTACATGGTAGCTGAACCGTGGAACACCAGAGCCATCACAGGTAACGAAGGTATTGGCTTCACCTTCGCCCAAGGTAAAGAAATCTGGTTAGGACATCCAGACCGATTATTGGGAGTCATGGAATCTTTCATTAATGATTATCCCAAAACCTACCGTTCCTTAGTTAAGGCAATGATAGAAGCCTGCCAATATTGCAGCAAACCAGAAAATCGTCAGGAAGTAGCCGAACTCATTACAGACCGTTCCTTTACAGGTGCTAGACCCAGAAATCCCAATGCACCCATCGCTCAATTAACCAGTCCAGGAATTATTGGCAATTACAACTACGGTGGATTTGATAACCAAGACCGCACCATTAAATCAGCTGATGGCACAATTTTTTTTGATATTCCTAAAAACCTGCCTCAATATGCAGGTAATCATTCCACATTTTTGTGGCAATCCCAAAGTATTTGGTTAATGACTCAAGCTGCACGTTGGGGACAAATTTCGGAGTTTCCTAAAAATGCTGAAGAAATAGTGCAACGCGGTTGGCGAACAGATTTATATCGAGAAATAGCAACAGAAATGGGTATTGAATGTCCCCAAGAGAATTATAAAGTTGAACCGCCAGAAGTCTTTATTGACAAAATAGGTTTTGACCCTAGTGACCCAGTAGGATATCTGAATCAATTTGCTATTAGGGCTAATGCTCCCACTCGTTTTTTTATGTCTTAAATCGTCAATATAAAAGTTTAGGAGATTTTCATCATGAAAGATATCCCATTAGTCGTAAATAATGGACACCAAGTTATGTCCCGCCCTAATTTTTTAGAAATTGAAAACTTAGTCAAGGCTTATCCCACACCAGACAAAGGTAATTTTGTCGTCTTAGATGGCGTAAATCTCACCATTGGCGAAGACGAATATATTTCTGTAATTGGTCACTCTGGTTGTGGTAAATCAACTCTATTAAAAATAGTAGCTGGCTTAGACAAATTATCTTCTGGCTCAGTCAAGCTAGACGGCAAAGAAATTCAAAAGCCAGGAGCCGAAAGAATGATGGTATTTCAAAACTACTCATTATTACCTTGGTTAACTGTCCGCGAAAATATCCGTATTGCTGTAGATGAAGTCCTCAAAAATGCTAATCGGGCGGAAAAAATCAGCATTGTTAATGAACATTTAGCAATGGTAAACCTAACAGCAGCAGCAGATAAATATCCTGACGAAATTTCTGGGGGAATGAAACAAAGAGTAGGTATTGCTAGAGCTTTGGCAACTCGTCCCAAAATGTTATTAATGGATGAACCTTTTGGGGCGTTAGATGCACTAACTAGAGGTAAATTACAACGACAGGTATTAGATATTTGGGAAAATCATCGCCAAGCTGTGATGATGATTACCCACGATGTCGATGAAGCCATTTATATGTCAGATCGCATCGTGTTAATGACTAATGGCCCATCAGCAAAAATTGGGGAAATATTAGAAGTTCCTTTTGAACATCCACGCGATCGCGCCGCTATGCGAAACTCAAAAGAATATTTTGAACTGCGTAATCATGCTCTGAATTTTCTGGATAATTATTTTAAGCAAGATGATTAGAATTTATTCTTGTGTGCGCTCTGAAGAATTAGAGGAACAAACCGCAAAGGACACAAAGAGCGCAAAGAAGGAGAAAAATCAGAGAAATAGAAAGTTAACTTTATTGGGGATAAGTAAATCTGAGCTACAGAAAATTCTTTCCCCACTCCCTACTTCACAGTAATTGATGCTGCCAAAGGCGATAATGAATAAATAGCTATTGGTAATTCATTATGTCTTTAACGCAAAATTATAAATTAAACCTGATCCAATGGTATCCAGGACATATTGCCAAGGCGGAAAAAAATCTCAAAGAACAGCTAAACCGGGTAGATGTGGTACTAGAAGTACGAGATGCGCGGATTCCCTTGGCGACACATCACCCCCAAATCAATGAATGGGTGGGAAATAAGGCGCGAGTGTTGGTATTAAACCGATTAGATATGATTTCGCCCCAAGTGCGATCGCTCTGGGTAGATTGGTTTAAAAGTCAGGGTGAAGTAGCCTATTCTACCAACGCCAAACAAGGACAAGGCGTAGTAGCAATTGCTAAAGCCGCCCAAGCAGCTGGTGTAGAACTCAATCAAAGAAGACGCGATCGCGGAATGTTACCTCGTCCAGTTCGCGCTGTGGTTATTGGTTTTCCCAACGTAGGTAAATCAGCTTTAATTAACCGTCTTTTAGGCAAGCGCGTAGTGGAAAGTGCCGCCCGTCCGGGGGTAACTCGTTCTCTGCGGTGGGTGAGAATTTCCGAACAATTGGAATTACTGGATGCGCCTGGTGTCATCCCTTTAAAGATGGGAAATCAAGAAGCCGCAGTAAAATTAGCCATTTGTGATGATATTGGGCAAGCATCTTATGATAACCAACTAGTGGCATCGGCTTTCGTAGATTTAGTGAATAATCTCCAAGAAACAGCAGGTGAATTACTACCCCGCGCACCCTTATATTCTCGTTATAACCTCGACCCCGCACTTCACACAGGAGAAGGATATTTACACGCCCTAGCGGAGCATCGTTACAAAGGCGATGTAGAGCGAACCGCTAGGCATCTTTTAACGGATTTTCGTAAAGGCTTGTTGGGTACCATTCCTCTTGAACTACCCCCATCCTAATCATGTCATTGGTCATAATCCAGGGAAAATCACTTCCCCGTATCCCCTTGTCCCCGTGTCCCCCATTCAATCAACCACCTCATTTACCGGGAATCTATCAATTAATTGAATAGCCCGATAAGCATTACGTTGGAAGCTTTGCGGCACATTGGGAACGTGGGGTATTTGAGATAATAAATCCAACGTCCGGCGTAAAATTCTCACAACATCGCCTTCATCCAAAGTGGTATTGTCACAGAGTTCTGTCCACGGTGTTCCCAATGCCCATTGTTCCACTAAAGCAATTAATTCAAATTCCAACCAGATTGGCAGGGTGACATTATACCGCCGTTGCAGTTGAAAGATTTGGCGACGAATACCCCGTAGTTTTGCCAAGGCTTCTACCACTTCGTTACTCAGTTGAAAATGTACCCTACTATCTGGACGGGGAGTTTCAATGACTAAGGCGGCAATTGCGGCTGCTAAATGGTGCGGATCTAAGTTATCCAATTCACCACTAGCCAACACTAAACCGATCCACAATTCATTTTCTCCGCGAATGGCAGCGGCAATTTGCCCTAATCGTGTGGGGACTAAGTTATCCAAACAACCAAAGTGTTGCAAGATGGCAATTAAATTGACAAATTCTTCCCAATGACGTTGTGAGTTTTGCTCTACTTGCGATTGCAACTCTTCGAGTTCAGCTTCTAATTCCACATAACGCGCCCGGCGTTTGAAAATCTTGCTAGCATTGCCTGATTGATGGATGGGATTAGCTTCTAATTGCTCTTGGACGGCGGCAACGCGACTGAGTTGTTCTGCCACTTCTGGCGGTATGTATAATGAGCCTTGTGGCTGAGGAATTTGCTGGGCGATCGCAAATGTTTCGTCACTACCACGCAGTGATTGTCCTGGTTTTAAATTCAAGTCTGGCGGTGGTAGGATATGTTCTGGGATATCAATTCGGGGCAGTTCCGCATATAAATCAATTACATCCCCAGTAGTCACCACATACCAGCGGTTATCTTGTCCCAAACATACCAAGTAAGGAGCTTCTCCAGTACCAGGTGTTTTGCCCACTAACACTGCTGTTATCGGTGCAGACACAGCAATATTTTTACCCTTGAGACTCAGCAGAGTTCCCGACACCGCAAAGCTCAACATCATCACAAATTCTTCTTGCCGATTTTCTTGGGCTTGTTCTTGCAGAGTTTGTAATAACTGGCGTTCGACTTTCAGGCGTTGCCGTAATTTCTCATAAATCGCCAAATCATGTTCACTAACTGCGGCAATTTGTTCATGCAATTGCGCTAATTGTGTTTGCAGTTCGGCCATCTCGTCATACTCTGGTTTCAAATACAAGGTTGCCATGTACTGCCCAAAGCTGCGTTCTATGAGTTCCTTGGCTTGCTCTAGAGTATGGATTTGCAGCAAGTTCAGCACCATCCCGTAGCTTGGTGTAAACTGGCTGACCAAAGGATCTGGTTTTGATGTCGCTAAATATGCAGCTTCTTTCGAGCCTTCAAAGGGAGTTTGTACTGTCACCACATGACCTTGTAAATCCATCCCCCGACGTCCGGCTCGTCCGGCCATTTGCAGAAATTCTGAAGCGTTTAATAAACGATGTCCAGAGTCGGTACGTTTAGAAAGGGTAGAAATTACTGTAGTTCGGGCAGGCATATTAATTCCTGCGGCCAGGGTTTCTGTGGCGAAAACGACTTTAATCAAGCCTTGTTGAAATAATTCTTCTACCAACACCTTCCACGCTGGTAAAATGCCGGCATGGTGAGCAGCAATACCCCGGTAAAGCGGTGCAATTTGCCCAGAACGTCCAGCTTCGGGATTGCGGGCTAAAAAGTCATCTATTTGTCGTCGTAATATTTGCGACTCGTCATTATTCACCAGCCACAAATCACCAACTTCTGCTACAGCTTTATCACATCCCCGGCGACTAAAAATAAAGTAAATCGCCGGGAGCATATCTCGTTGCTGTAAATGGCTCAAAGTGTAGGCAATACCGGGAGCTTCCGGTCTGCCACCTCTGCCCCTGTCTCCTTGCTTTCTTTTGCCCCTATTTGCCAGACGCGGGTTAATTTTAGTTTTGCTATCATTCAGAAGCGGAAATAGCCCTTTAGGATTGCAATAGTGAAATTCCAAAGGAACTGGGCGAAAATTGGAGTAAATCAGGTCAGTGGGGCCGTGAACGCGATTTAGCCAGTCGGTGAGTTGATCGCTATTAGCAACAGTTGCTGACAAGGCTACTAGCTGAATTGCCCGAGGACAATAAATAATTGATTCTTCCCAAACTGTACCTCTTTGGCGATCATTCATGTAGTGGCACTCATCCAGCACTACCGCCTCAACATCTACTAAGGAAATGCCTACTTGCCCGATGGGTGTGCCATAGAGCATATTCCGAAAAATTTCTGTAGTCATCACCAGAATCGGTGCATCTCTGTTAATGGAAGCATCTCCAGTTAACAACCCCACCTGGTCATACCCAAACGTCTCACGAAAATCGCGTAATTTCTGATTTGACAACGCCTTGAGGGGAGTAGTGTAAAACACACGTTTCCCCCGCGATAGGGCGCGATAAATAGCATATTCCCCGACTAATGTTTTGCCCGAACCTGTGGGCGCACACACAACTACGGAGCGTCCAGCGTTTAGGGACGCGATCGCATCATTTTGGAACTGATCTAGTTCAAAGGGAAATATCAACCCTAAGTCAAGGTCTGGAGAAGGCGCGGGATAATTCACTCAATCAAATTTGCAACCGGACTTTTTACTATATTAACGGCTATTTTGTCAACTTCGTTAAGTATTAGGGAGTGGGAAGTGGGGAATGGGGGGAGGATGGGGGGATGGGGAGATGGGGGGAAGAACTTAATATTAGTAATCACTCCTTGTCCCCTTGTCTCCTTGTCCCCTTGTCCCTTCACTTCCCCAACTCCTGCGATCGCCATGCTGCTGCTTTCACTGCTTCAATTAAGGCAGAGCGAAATCCTGCTTTTTCTAGTTGGGCTATACCCGCAATTGTTGTCCCACCGGGACTGGTTACCCTGTCTTTGAGTTCTGCGGGGTGTATTTTTTGGTCTTGCAAGAGTGTGGCTGTGCCTAATACAGTTTGCAGGGCTAGTTGATGGGCTATACCTCTGGGTAAACCTGCGGCTACTCCGCCATCAGCTAGGGCTTCTACCATTAAGGCGACATAAGCCGGGCCACTACCAGATAGTCCGGTGACTGCATCCATTAGCACTTCGGAAACTTCCACAACTTCCCCCACAGCGGAAAAAACTTGCTGTGCTATTTTGTGGTGCTTGGCGTTGGTGTATGCGCCTAAACACATAGCGGTAATTCCCGCCCCCACTGTGGCTGGGGTGTTGGGCATAGCTCGAATTACTGGTAACTGGGGAAATGCTGCTTCTAGCTGACCTAAGGATACTCCAGCCAAAATCGATATTACTAGGGGTGACAGCCCTTTAGTCAGGACATCTGCTAATTCTTGAGCGATCGCACTAAATACTTGTGGCTTTACTGCTAAAAATACCACTTCGCTGGCTTTCTGAAAAACTAAACTATTATCTGTAGTGACAGTTACACCATATTGCTGCTGCAAAAAAGCTTGTCTTGCTTTGAGGGGTTCGCTGACTATGACTGCCGATGGTTGATAAATTCCCCGCGCAATAAGGCGGGATAATAGCGCTTCTCCCATTACCCCGCCACCAATTAAGCCAAATTTAATAGTCATTAACTTATATAGTCAATAGTCAATAAGAGCAGGTTTAACCCATCAATCTATGGTAAGACAATATATCTCGTTAAACCCACCCAGACAATAATCAAAAATTTGCAACTTTGGACTTTTGACTAATTTTTGAATGTTACTGTACCATCCGGTTAACGTCATTACCCCAATTTTGAGTAGGATTACCAGCAGGACGTGCAGGGCGAGCAGGGGGTTGTGGCACTTCATGAATAACTCCACCTTGGGTGCTAACTTGCACACAACTGGGCGTAAACAAAAAGATACTTTCTCCGATGCGCTCTTGATGTCCATCTAGTGCGTAAGTTCCACCTGCAACAAAGTCTACTGCCCGTTGTGCTTGATCCGGGTCCATAATGGTCAAGTTTAATACAACTGACTTGCGCTCTCTGAGTGCTTGAATTGCCTGGGGCATTTCTTCAAATGTGCGAGGCTCAAGTACTAAAACTTCTGAAATACCGTTAATAGCTCCTGGCATACCAATAACATTCCCCATCGTAGACTTTGATCCTGTGGCTACATCATCACCCATTGTAGTCATGGGTTCCCGCCAACGTCGATTCTGAGCAGTGGCTTCTGCTGGTGCTGGTTGGGGATTTTCTTCTTGATACAGGTTTTGGTAGTTACCAACGTCTGCATCGGCTTCTTCTTCGTAATACTCGTATTCTACTTGCTCGTTGAGACCTACAAAGTCTCGAAGTTTAGTAAATATGTTGTTCATTGTTACTCTCCTGGTAAAAGTTACCCTTATTGTTTTTGCTATTAGTTCATTTAGCTAGGTTTGATTGCTACAAAGGCAGACAACTTAGCAATTTTATCGCTGATTGTAGCCTCGATCACAGCTAGAGGTGATGAACCGAATTTTTGGGGAACGCCTGTAGATTAACCCACACGCAATAATGAGTCAAGATTATAGCCTAATGATTGTGCTAAATAAAGCTGAGTTTGCCTCCCTTTTTTCTTGGCAGCCAGCTTTGTTAATGCTGAAGTTCTTGTATTAGATGACATCAGTAAGGCTGGATACATCTCTGTATACCAGCCCTTCTGCTATTGATACTACCACCAATAATTGAGGATTGATCCCCTAAGTGCGCTGACCAAACAATATGGTTCCTAATCTTACCATCGTTGCTCCAGCTTGCACTGCCAATTGGTAATCGCCTGACATACCCATAGATAATTCTGGAATTTTTATATGAGACCAGTTTTGTGATTGAATTTTTTCGGCTAATTGACGCGTATCATTAAATACATTTAAAATTTCCGCATCGTTTAATCCTAAAGGTGGAATTGTCATCAAACCTTGAATTTGTAAATTTTTACATTCATCCAAGGCGGGTAAGTCAGCTAGTAGTTCTGAGACACTCCAACCTGACTTATGAGGATCAGGCAAAATTTTCACTTGTAGACAAACATGGGGACTAATTCCTTGTTGTGCCGCTAATTGATTTAAGCGCTGTGCCAGTTTCAAATTGTCTACCGAGTGAATCCAATCAAATAATTCCAGGGCTTTTTTGGCTTTATTGCTTTGCAAATGACCAATAAAGTGCCAAGTAATATCCGCTAAGTCTTGTAACTCGGCTTGTTTACTTGCAGCTTCTTGGATGCGATTCTCGCCAAAATCCCGAACTCCGGCGTTATAAGCAGACCGAATTGCCTCAGCGGAAAATGTCTTGCTAACAGCAATTAACCTGACTGAAGGCGGTAATGAGGCACAAATAGTGGTGATACGTTCGCTAATGGAACTGGTCATTGGAATGTGCGTTGGAAAACACTCTGAAGTTGATCGTACTCTTGGGATTGACCACTGCGACGAAGAGTACGCAAACGATTTTCCAACAACATTCTCGCTTCAGTACGACCTATAGACTGAAATTTGATCCCTTTAATGTCATTTGCCACTACAAAAAACAAACGTTGGGCATAAAGTGTTGTGAACAGATCCTGGTTTTCATCAACCATGCAGATTCTATAAAGCAAACCCCAAGTTGGATGATTTATGTAAGTTTCTGAGTTTTCTGGATTCATTTAAGAGTCAAGGTAGGAGTATATATATCTTTGTCGCAGTTCAGTACAAATGTTCAGACGATAATACACCCCTTTCGCCAGCCTATTGAGGAAATTTATGCGAACATCAATGTTTTGGCCATTTCATGGCGGTTATCAAAACCTTGATGTAGTTGCAAATGGGCAGATGATACTAACAGTAGCAACGCAGACCTTTACAAGAGAGGCAATCACAATTTTGCCTGGGGGACTTATACTTAGGTGCCATTGGGAATAAGGAAAAGTTATTACCCTGATTTATGAAGTTTATAGTTGGCAACCTGTAGGCACAAGCCGACTCTCATACTTCTGTTTACTCTGGCTCTATTCTATATTGCCATAATTATCGCTGGATGGAGCAAAATAGCCAAGAGGGGAGTGGGGTAATGAAAAATTCTGTTTGTTCTTGTCCTTTTTTGGACTGATCCCCTATATCTTGTCTAGTTTAAATTCATCAAATTTTACAATTTCTGACTCTGCTGCTCGTGTATCAAAACGATAGCCACTAATAGTGTTTGTACTGGTGTCAAAGATGCTAAAAACGGTGATTTCGTTACTAGCAATATAGGGCATTGGTTGACCATCCTTATCTAGCAAAGGGTCAATCGTCGGGACTACTGGTTGTAAATTATTAGGGTCACCAAGGGCAACGTATTCTTCTTGATAACCATTGGGTATTTCTCGCTTTTTTTCACCCCAAGCAGCACCATAGGAGTTACCTACATTTGAGGTTTCGAGAAAGTGTATGCCACTAGGACTGACAAAGCGATTCCACAAATGGGAATGCCCATAAAATACTAATTGCACACCAGCAGCTTCCAGTAAGGGAACAACATCACGGATGATGTAATCGGCCTTTTTGGGATACTCATAACGTACTGCTTTGACTTGGCTATTGCGATCGCGGTCGATGATTTGGACTGGATTGGTGTAAGCAGGAACGATGTTATCACCCAAAGTATGGGGGGGATGATGGAACATCACAACTTTGTATTTTGCTTGTTTAAATTCTGGGCTGTTGAGTTCTGCGGTTAACCAATTATATTGCTGAGTGCCTTGAGCGATTGGTTCAAAAATCAGCTGTCCATAACCCCAGTTTTCCGGATTATTTAAATCTGGGGTGGCTTCCCTGTATCTACCTCTAGATTTTTCATCTAGTTTGGGTGTGCGCCACATATTAGTAACGTAGAGGACAACAAGACGCACATCACCAAAACTAACTGCATAATATCGTTTTCCACCTGTTTTACTTTGGGGTAGGGTGAAAATTTCTTCGTAAGTATTGGTGTTATAAGAATTATTTATTAAAGATTTACCACTATATAACTTTTGAGCAACAGGACGAGGAATCGCATCATTAAATTCATCGTTTAAACTTCCCTTACGTCCTAACCGTCCCATGACTTCATGATTACCAATGGCTGTAAACATAGGGGCGTGTTGAATAATTTCGCCTCCTGTGTATGTGGTTTTAACGCCATTGTGTTCCATTTCATAGTTAGCACGACCTTGTAAAGCCGGGAAAAATGCACCACCCCGCTGATCATCAAACCATTCTGAGGCGCGATCGCTCACATTAATTAAATCACCAGCGAACCACACTGCATCTACTCGTCCTACTGTCTCTACCACTTTTTGTAAATTGGCTGCTGTCATCGGTTTTAACTGATGGTCTGAGGTCAGCAATATTTTTAGTGGTGTACCTGGTTTTGGTGTGGGTGCAAGGGTAAAAACATCGCTGCTGATATTTTCTCCATCTTCCCGGATACTCGTGACGCGATAAGGAATACGCACACAAGCAGTTAACCCAGTTACCTCTGCTTCGTGTCGCCAAATATCACGGTTGACAGGTTGTTGAGGTGGATTAGCTATTTGTGAGCGCTGGTCTTCGCGTGTGCGACTGAGTTTAGTTGTATTTGCTCTGATGGTTTGATCTAAATTCTCACCATAAGTGACTATGTGTTGATTACCCAGAAACTCAGTAAACCATACTACTCGCACTGAGGTTTCAGTTGGCAGTTGCAAAAATGGGTCTGTCAGCAGGCGGGGTGCTGAGGTCATAATTGTTTGCCCAAATGAATGCAAGCTTAACAGCGTCAGAGATAAAATAAACAGAAGTACAGGCGTTAGTATTTTGGTTTTCGCCATGATTATCCTGAGTATTAAAGGCCTTGACTATCTTACAGGGGCAACATTAAAAGATGGTTAAGTAAAAACCTGAAAAAAACAAGCTTAGTCCGAGGGCCAACTGCAATTACCACACCCAAAGAAAATTTACTAATAATTGTAATCTTTTTTAAAAAAACTCCTGGTTATGTAATTTACATTAACTAATGCAGAGAATTTATCGCAGAGTGAGTAGAATAACAAATACAAGCAGACGACTAAGACAACTAATTTATAAAATAGATTAGTTATCCTAGAAATATAGACTCAATTTTAAGTCCTCAGTTATTGTAAGTATTGTGCTTCTGAGGCACACTGCTCACGAACAAACCACATTCTTAACTACTAGAGAGCTTCCAAAAATCATAATGCCTGTGATTGAGAAAAAACGAACTCGCGATCTGCCCCAAATCAACGAACGCATCCGCTTCCCGAAAATTCGAGTCATTGATACTGATGGCGCGCAATTGGGAATTATGCCTCCACAAGAAGCTTTGCAACTAGCTGAAGAAAAAGAGCTAGATCTAGTGCTTCTCAGTGACAAGGCTGACCCCCCGGTTTGTCGGATTATGGATTACGGGAAGTACAAGTTTGAGCAGGAGAAGAAGGCACGGGAAGCCCGGAAAAAACAACACACGGCTGATGTCAAAGAAGTGAAGATGCGCTACAAGATTGAAGAACACGACTACAACGTGCGTGTGAAGCAAGCAGAGCGCTTCCTCAAAGACGGTGATAAAGTCAAAGCAACTGTGATGTTCCGGGGACGCGAGATTCAACACAGTGACTTAGCAGAACATTTGCTAAAGCGCATGGCAAGGGATTTAGAGTCGCTTGGTGAAGTGCAGCAAGCGCCTAAAAAAGAAGGTAGAAACATGATGATGCTGATTTCACCCAAAAAGTAATCTTATGAATTTTCCAGATACCGAGTAGTTAATCTACAAGTCTGGGAAATTTATCAAAAACTGATAGTCCTGAGCGCTGAGTGGGAAAGATAATACTCAGTTGCTTGGGACTTTTGCTATTTCTGGGGAGTGTTTGAGGCAGACGAGAGTAATAGTCACCAAGTAACTCTTATTCTGTTTACTCGCGGTGCATGGAACTCAAAAATCTGTCGTTGGTTGGCAATAGGGGTGCTTTAGCACGGCTGTTACAGTGGGTGAATCTTCGACCAGAAGAAGGCGAACGGACTTGGTTGATGTTTGCCTTTTACACCACTGTATCAATAGGATTGCGATGGGCAGAGGACAGTACCGTAGCACTGTTTTTGGATGAATATGGGGCTGGCCCTTTGCCTTGGATGTATATTGCCAGCGCTTTCATGAGCGTGGGACTGGTTGTTGTCTATTCTTGGCTGCAAAGGATTTTCCCCTTGCGTTGGGTAATTGTGGCGATCGCACCTTGCATGGTCTTACCGCTAATATTAATAGTGTCACTGCGGGGGAATATACATATTTCATACCTGACAGTGATTCTGGTCTTTCTGCTGCGACTGTGGGTAGATGCACTTTATGTCATTAACGACCTCAACACCTCTATTGTTGCTAACCAGCTATTTAACATCCGCGAGATTAAACGCACTTATCCTCTAGTCAGCAGTGGTTTGTTGGTGGCAGATGTGATCAGTGGCTTTAGTTTGCCTTGGTTGCTGCAATTCATGAAATTGGAGCAAGTGATATTGATTGCCTGTGCCATGATTATGTTAGGGGCAGGTATTTTGTCTTACTTAAGTAATCATTATCGCGCTGCTTTTCCCGATGCTCCTCAAAGACGCATACCTGAAGAACAATCCTCTCGACATCGACGGCTGCAAACACCATTAAGAAACTATACGACGTATCTATTTGCGTTTGTGGGATTACTGCAAATTATTGGCTTATTAGTAGACTTTCAATATCTGCGCGAACTTAACTTGAGTTTAAACAGCCGAGATTTGGCTAGTTTTTTGGGTTTATTTGGCGGGATAGTGGGACTGTGTGAGTTGATGACTCAGTGGTTTATCTCTAGCCGACTTATAGAACGCTTTGGCGTATTTATTACCGCGGCGCTATTACCCATAGCTGTAGGCTTTGTTGTACCAGGTGCGATCACTTTAGTTAATTTATTTCCCGCATTACAGTCCCAAGGCTTTTTCTGGGGATTAGTGGGGCTGAAATTCTCTGATGAACTTTTACGCTACACCTTTGTTGTCAGTAGCGGCCCAGTCCTATATCAACCGATTCCCGAACGTATACGTAGCCACACGCAGACATTATCTGGAGGTACCGCCGAAGCCATCGCTACAGGACTAGCAGGTTTACTGATTCTCCTGACGTTGTTTTGTGGTGGGCGGGTTTTCCCTTCAGAACTCCAAAAATGGGTGTTGGTAATGGAAACAGTCTTGATTGCAACTGCTTGTTTATATGTAGTGGGGGCATTGCGATCGCGTTATGTTGATCTGTTAGTTTTAAGTGCAGAACGAGGCGAACTGAGTGCGGCTAATGTTGGCCTGCGCTTCTTCAAACAAGGTGTAGTTAAAGCTTTATCCGAAAAAGGTAACGCCACCGATAAAAGCTCTTGCATTGAATTATTAGCCCAAATTGATCCCCAAGGAGCATCACAAGTTTTAGCACCCCTACTGATCAAATTACCTCCAGATTTGCAGCGTCAAAGTTTAGAAGTCATGCTGACAGGAGATGCCAATCCTATGGATGCTCTCGAAGTCCGCTCTTTGTTAGAACAGCCCCAAGGTGCAGTTGATCCCGAAGTTTTTGCCCTGGCTTTGCGTTACGTTTGGCTAGCTGATGACAATCCTAATTTAAGCTTATTAGAAGAATATCTCCAACCACGACATCATTCACTGATTCGTGCTACCGCATCCGCCTTAATTTTACGTCAGGGAACACCTCTGCAAAAAGTCGCCGCCACCAAAACCATGCGCCGGATGCTGACTCACAAACAAGAACGAGAACGAGTCAATGGAGTCAGAGCGCTGAGAGAAGCCGTGTATTTACAAGCACTGAGGATTTACATCCCGAATTTGTTGCACGATGAATCATTACGGGTACGCTGTGCAGTATTGGAAATGATCGCGGCTACGCATTCAGAGGAATATTATTCGGCATTACTGGGGGCGCTTTATTATAAATCAACCCGCAGTACCGCCATGCGGGCTTTGATTAAACTTGAGAATGAAGCCTTGGATATGCTATTAAAACTAGCTACCAATACTTACAAACCAGAAGTAGTGCGGATGTATGCTTGGCGCACCATTGCTCAAATTTCCACCTTAGAAGCAATGGAAACCTTATGGCTGCACTTAGAAAAATCTTGGGGTGCTACCAGACATCATATTCTCCGCAGCTTACTCAAAATCAATAAACAACCAGAAATTAACAGTGTAGATAGATTTCACCACAGTAGAGTTGAAAGTTTAATTGAGCAAGAATTAAAGTTCCTCAGTGAAATTTACGCCGCCTATATAGACTTTCAACAACCAGATATTTTAGAGAACCATCAATCAGACAGAATTATGGTGATTGGCAGCTTATTACAACGCTCCTTGAGAGAATTAGAAATAGATGTGAGAGAGCGATTGTTGCTACTACTGCGATTACTTTATTCTCCCGAAAAAATGCAAGCAGCTGCATTCAATATCCGATCGCAGTCAGGGGCTAACTTGGCTCAAGGATTAGAAATTTTAGACCATACAATTAATTTGCCGACAAAATCCCTCATATTAAACATATTCGACAGGCGATCGCCCCAAGAAAAACTGCAATATCTCACAGAAGCAGGATTAGCAAA
This sequence comes from Nostoc sp. CCY0012, assembly GCF_963920855.1. Taxonomy (NCBI): domain Bacteria; kingdom Bacillati; phylum Cyanobacteriota; class Cyanophyceae; order Nostocales; family Nostocaceae; genus Nostoc; species Nostoc sp. CCY0012. The sequence continues at coordinate 49,676 of NZ_CAWUDM010000034.1, forward strand.
ACATCAACAAATGCCAGTAAGCGATCGCATTCGTCGGTTGTTGACTTTAAATAACTTTCTCTCCGATTGGTGCTTGGCTTGCTGTTTTCATTTTGCTCAAATTAGCCGCATTCGCCTGACAATTCACGAAATATTAGTAGCCTTACGCCATCCTACAGGCTTTGTTAGAGAAGCGGCCATCGCTTATCTCAGCGTCGCCTCACACCGCGTACTCCTAGAACTTTTACCCAAACTCCAACAAGACGCACACCCGCTAATAGCAGCACAAGTCAAGGAATTAATGCAAAAATATTCAGTCAACAATCATACCAATTAATCCACAAGGTTTAGACTTGCGCTCTTGATAGCTTATAGCTATGGGAAAATAATCGCATTGAACTTTGCGCCTTTGCGCCTTTGCGTGAGATAAAAAAAAAGATATGACAAACCCTCAAGTCAGCGCGAATGCTGTCGCCATCGATTTTGGAACTAGCAACACAGTCATTACTCGCTGGAACCCCGTCACCCAGCAACCAGAAACCTTAAATATACCCAATTTATCAATTCAGCAAAGCCTCAATCCCCCCCTAATTCCCAGCTTAGTATACATAGAAGAAGCCACCCAAGGTAAAGTCTTAGTAGGTCAACAAGTACGCGATCGCGGTCTTGATCTCAAAGGAGAAGCACGATTTTTCCGCAGCTTCAAACGGGGAATTGGCGCAGATATCCAAGGTTTCTTACCAGAACTAGATGGACAACTAATCACCTTTGAACAAGTAGGGCAATTATTCCTGACTCAAATCATCAACCAACTCGCACCCATGCAAGGAGGATTGGATTCTCTGATATTAACTGTACCCGTAGACAGCTTTGAAGCGTATCGTCATTGGTTAGGCAAAGTCTGTCAAGCCCTCCCCGTAGAAAAAGTACGGATGATAGATGAACCCACAGCAGCAGCCTTAGGTTACGGTTTAGCAGATCAAGAAGTTCTATTGGTAATTGACTTTGGTGGCGGTACTTTGGACTTGTCTCTTGTCCGTTTAGATCAAAGTGTGCAATCCACCAAGCCTGTAGGGTTTCTTCTCAAGTGGGGTAACAAATCCCTAGCGGAAAACTCCAAACAAAAGACCAAAACTGCCCGTGTTTTGGCTAAAGCCGGGCAAAATCTCGGTGGTACAGATATTGATAATTGGTTAGCTGACTACTTCGCCAAAACTCAAGGAATAGCGGTAAGTCCCTTGACCACAAGATTAGCAGAACGGGTAAAAATTCAGTTATCAACCCAAAACCAAGCTAGTGAAGTTTACTTTGACGATGAGACATTTGAAAGCTATGAACTAGAACTCAACCGCGAAACTTTAGACAACATCCTTAAAGAACAGGGATTTTTTGACCAATTAGATGAATCAATGACAAGTCTATTGCAGCAAGCGCGTCGCCAGGGCATAGAAATTGCAGACATTAACGCCGTACTACTAGTTGGTGGTACAGTACAATTACCCGCTGTGCAGACATGGGTAAAACAGTATTTTCAGCCAGAAAAAATCCGCTGTGAACGTCCCTTTGAAGCCATCGCCCAAGGTGCATTACAGTTGGCCCAAGGCTTAGAAATCAAAGACTTTCTCTACCATAGTTACGGTGTGCGCTATTGGGATCGTCGCAACCAGCGTCATAGTTGGCATCCCATTATTCAAGCTGGACAAGCCTACCCCATGACTCAGCCAGTGGAATTAGTCTTAGGTGCATCCTTAGAAAATCAACCCAGCATTGAATTAATTATGGGGGAGTTAGGGGCAGAAACAGGCAGCACCGAAGTTTATTTTGATGGCGATCGCTTAATTACTCGTCGCCTAGAAGCAGGTGTCACCAGCGTCAAACCCCTCAATGACCAAGCAGGTGCGAGAACCATCGCCCAACTCACACCACCGGGATATCCCGGAAGCGATCGCATTAAAATTCTCTTTCAAGTTGATGAGCAACGCTTTTTGCGAATCACCGTTGAAGACTTGTTAACTAATGACACGGTTTTAGAAAATCAGCTGGTAGCACAGTTGAGTTAGGTGGGAGAGGTGAGGAGAAGGGGAAGAAGTTTCTGGCTAATGACTAATGCTCAAAATTCCTTGATCTGCATCTAATGTGGCTAATACACCAGCAGGTAAGGCGGCATTGGGGCAGTCATGACCAAAGGGTAAATCGGAGACAATGGGAATACCTAAATCACCCAGGCGATCGCGCAATACTTCGGCAACACTAAAGCTAGGTACATTCGGTGGTGGTTCGCAGTTAGTAAAGCCGCCTAAAGCAATACCACGGACTTTTGATAAAGCACCGCTTAAACGCCACTGTGTCAACATCCGATCAATGCGGTAGGGTGCCTCTGTCACATCCTCCCAGGCTAAAATTACACCATCAAGATCTGGTATAATTGATGTAGCTAAAAGATGTGTTGTCACCGTAAGATTACCAGGCAACAACAGACCAGTAGCAATCCCTCCGCCCCAACCGCAACCCTTAAGAGGAGGCACAGGACGACCTTCGACAAAATCGAATAATCGCTGAATAGACCAATCTGTTTCATCTGCCAGAGTCGTCAATACAGGAGCATGAACGCTGGCAATACCCGCAGTGTAAAGACTCCACAACAAAGCCGTAATATCAGAAAATCCAATTAGCCATTTTGGAGGTGTTGAGTTGGCGTGCCAATTCCAACTTTCCAAAATTCGGGTGCTACCAAAACCACCCCTGGTACAAAGGATACCCCGACACTCTGGATCTTCCCAAGCCGCGGCTAATTGTTGGCGGCGATTTTCGTCTTTTCCTGCTAAATACCCCCATTTATCGCCTAATTTGGGCATTATATCCACTTGGTAGCCACGCGATCGCCAAATTTCTACACTCTGCCCAAATGCCTCAAGTTCTCGCAAAGCACCACTAGGCGCAATGACTTTTAGTAAGTCGCCAGGTTTCAGCGGTGGGGGTAATATTTTTGATTGCATGAATAGGTCGTTAGTATGAAAAATTACAGATGAACCAAAAGTAAAAACTTAATAGTGAGAAATTAGCAATAAATTTTCTGTCCGTCTAGTGTAGTGTTAATTTTTTCTATTGAGCATCGGGGATAAATTAACCCAATATGTAGATTTATAAACTTTCTTTAGGAAAACTAAAGATGGCAATACTGCAAGTTTGAGCAATTTGCTAGACAACTATCAGAATAGTTTTTCGGGGCGACGAGCAGAATAATCTTAAACTGTTTTTTCAGTAAAGAGCTTTGGCACTTATAAAATCTTTTTAAAGTAGTAAAATATACTAGAAACCCTTCTTCCACATCTCCCTTGTGATCCCAGATGCAAGGAATTACCGTTATAGAGAAAACCTGATGTTTAAAGAATTTCGCGTCAGCGCACTGGTGTTGGCAGTGGTGGGAAATTTAACATGCTCATTGAATGCTAGAGCCAATTTTCAAGGTAGTTTGACTGTGGAAATTAATGGCATTAAAAATCAACAAGGACAAGTATGTGTGAGTATATTTGGTAGTAGTCAAGGATTTCCCAATGATCGCGATCGCGTATTAAAAAGGCAGTGTAACAAAATTACCGATAAGTCTTTACAAGTAACCTTTGATAACTTGCAGGCTGGTAGTTACGCCGTCGCTGTCATCCACGATCAAAATAACGACCAAACCCTGAATCGTAACAATCTTGGTATGCCCATCGAAGGCTTTGGATTTTCCCGCAACCCAGAAGTTCGCACTAGTGCGCCCAAATTTAGCGATGCTGCTTTTTTACTAGCAGGCCCCAATACCATTATCCAAATTAAAATGAAATATTTATAAGTCTTCTGCTTCCTGGTCTTTGTCGTTGTCTTCTGGGAGACTCCGTTGATTGGGTAAATTACGGATTCTATTCATTTGCGATAGAGCATACTTTGCTGTTATTTGCACATCAATATCGGGGTCTTCTGTTGCATGAACTAACATCTGACTCATTTGAGTCATCATGTCATAAACGCGAGTTAAGTCACGGATGGCGTTTTGTCGCACTTGTGGACTTTCATCTTGCAATGAGATTGCCAAAGCACGGTTCATGGGTTTGAGTGCGCGAGAACTAATTTCTGCTAAAGCTGCCAAAATTAAACTACGTTGTTGCGAATCAGAATCCATCATCAAGTCTACCAATGGCTGAATTGCTTTTGAGTCACCTTGCTGACCCAAATCCCAAATAGCCTTGCGTCGCTTCTTGGAATCATGACTGCGTAAATCTTGAATCAATTCATCAACAATATTGACTTTAGCTAGGCGAGAAGTCGATTCTAGTGATACGAATGCTGCGGTATTTGATGTTTGTGTCGTTTGTGAATTAGTTACAACTGCCGTATTTTCCTGGGAATCAGGTATTTTTTCCCCTGCTGAAGATTGTGAATTTACCGATTCGTCCTCAGATGGACTCAAAGCTTTAAATTCTTTATTGGCAGATTCTAGCTCTTGTTGATTTTGATGTAACCATTTGAGGAGAAACACAATGGCCCCAATACTTCCAAGTATTCCTAAACCCAGTAGTGACCACCAAAGAAAACTTTGCTGATGGGACTGAGGTTGGTTAGTTGCTGAACCATTAGCCAACTGATTTCTTGCTGTCCAGGCTGTTCGCAAACTACGCCTAGTTGCCATATCAGCAGTACCATCAATTCTGCCTAAATTTTGTGCTTTCTGAAATTGAACGACAGCATTTTGCGTCTCACCCTGATATAGTCCATCGACCACGCCATTGTAGTAGCCTAAATCCTTTAATTGAGTTTGCAGTTCTTGGACATCCGTTCCTTGACTACCGGGTATGAGAACAGATTGGGTAACAGGTATAGTCGAGCTAGCTTGTGCCAGTTCTGTAGGGGTTAGCTTAGGCTCAATTGTACTTGCGCGAATTGGGTAACCCAGGCAAGTCAAACAAATAAATATCAGTATTGAGGAATGGCATAGCCTCATATTTTCAGTTTAGTCTGAACGTATTTTCAAGTTATCAATATCACAATAACTTCAGGATGCTTAAATGTTAACTTCTAATTTGACACAAAAGTCATCCGAGTTTCTTATTAGGTGAAGATTCGGAGGATTTTTTCAGGTTCGCGTCTGATTTACCAAAAGATCAGGTTAAAGCCGAGTGGAATTGTGGGTGATTTTTCTCCCCTGCCCCCTGCTTTTTACACTTCTGCGCCTTGCAAGTTTATTTGCCGGCAGATACTTTTACTAGGGGCGGTTTTTGTGTTGTTTGTTCCTCGACACTCACCTTGTTGTTTCGGCCTGCCAAGATATCGCGTTGATTGATGAGATAGATACTGATTAGCGTCATCCCCACACCCACCCACTGCAAAGGGCTAAGGACTTCGGCAAGGAAGATATTACCAAATACGAGGGCAAATACAGGCGTTAAAAAGGTCAGAGAACTGAGACTTGTCAGACTACCACTAGAAGCAAAGTAGAAAAATAATCCATAGGCGATCGCACTACCAAACACCGTAGCGTAACCTAAAGCTATCCACTCAGGAGTCACAAGATTTTGCCACTGCTGAGATTCTGCTACAGATGAAATACCCCACAATGGCAACCCGCCCAAAATCATATGCCATCCTGTGGCTGTCACCGGATCAGCGTACCTACAGACAAACCGAATCATCACTGTTCCCGCCGCCATTGATAAGGCAGCCAACAGCATTAACCACTCACCACTAGCAAACAAATCTTGCCAATTACCCAGGGTGACATTGGTATTGGCATCGAACAACTGAAAAATCCACTCATCCGGCAAACCAATCAAACTAATACCCGCAATTCCCAGTCCTAATCCCCACCATCCCCACACACCAATATGTTCTTGGAATAGCCACAATGACAACAAAGCAACTGCCAAGGGTTGTGAATCAATCATCACAGACCCCAAACCAGCACTAGTTCTAACTAATCCTTCGGCCAAAAAGCCTTGAAATAACGTGCCATCTACCAAGGCAAATAAACTAATCCATAGCCATGCAGCCCAACCTTGTGGCTGGGGTCTGCCCATAAATGCTGCGGCGATTAAAATTAACACCCCTGCTGGTAGCAAACGCACACCTGCCATAAATAAGGGTGTAGTGTCGGGTATGACTCCTTTCATTGCCACCATTGCCGTTCCCCAAAGGAAAAAGGGCGCGATTAATAGTAGGGTAGCGAAGGGAAATTTAAATGCACTGAGTTTCAGTTGCATGGGTTTGCTGATGCCTTTGTTTAACAAATGCCAAAATTGCTTTACCCAATTCTACCGAATTATGTCGTTTTGTGAAGGAAATAATACTCAGGTGTAGTAAAAATAACTAGTAATGGATTTGTTTACTAAAAGACAAGGCTTACAGCCGAGTGGAATTGTGGGCGATAGCTCCCTTGCTCCCTGCTTTTTCACCAATGCTGCGGTTTTGGTGTTTTCTCTTAAGTAAAATAATAAAAATTCATTTCGTGGTCAGCGGCTTTAGCCCTTATTTGAGGACTAAAGTCCTCACCCTACGGGTTCGTTAGTCGCTCATGGGGGAAACCCCCAAGACCGCGCTAACTCACTACAAACTTTTAATTATTTACGCTGTCCTACTTATTTGCAGGATTACCATAGATGCTAGAAATTTAAAATATCTAATGATTCTTCTATTTCTAAATCTAAAATTTTTTGCCGAGCGTCTGTAAGTGCTTCTAGCTTACCTTCATGACGATAGATATCTGCTGCTTTGCGAAAGTCTTCAATTGCTAACAGCTTATCTCCTAATTCAGCATAAACATTACCCCTGTTGTAATAGGCATTAGCATAATTAGGATTAATCTGAATTGTCTGGGTATAATCCTCAATTGCTCCCTCATAATCTCCTAAATCATAACGAGAATTACCTCGATTATAATAAGCATCTATATAATGGGGATTAATTTTGATAGCTTCAGTATAATCGGCAATTGCCCCTTCATAATCTTCTAAATCGGCGCGGGCATTACCACGATTTTTATAAGCTACAGCATCCTGAGGATTACTCTTAATAATTTGAGAAAATCCCCGGTGATATTCTATAAAATAACGTGCCATTCCTTGATTTTTATAAGTATCAGCGTAATGAGGATTAATTTTGATTGCCTGAGTATAATCCTCTATGGCTCCTTGGTTATCGCCAATGTGAGAACGAGCTTCAGCACGATTTTTATAAACAACCGCAATATGAGGATTAATTCTAATAGCTTGAGTGTAATCTTCTATGGCTTCTTCATAGTTGCCCAATTGATAACGAGCTAGACCTCTCTTGTTATAAGCTTTTCCATCATTAATGTTAATTTCTATTGCTTGAGAGTAATCTGTGTTTGCTGCTTCATAATCCCCTAATTGATAATAAGTTAATCCGCGTTTATAATAAACTTCAGGATCGTCTTTTATTGCTAGTACTTGGTTATATTTTACAATTGCCGCTTCATATTCACCTCTTTTAAAACATTCGTCACCTAATTTTACATAAATTAAAGTTAAATCGTCTTTATTCTGGTCAATTAAAGAATTAGGTTTATTTGAATTTAAAGCCTGATGATTTAAATAATTTTTAGTCGTTTGAGATATTAATTCTTGCTTAGATATCTGTCTGGGTAAATTGGAAATTACAGAAGATGGCAACTTTTCTAGATAGCACCATAAACCACCACCATATAATAGCTGATTAATACCAAAAGAGATTTTACCAGTTCGTAATTTAATCATTTGAGTAGGAAGAAATCCAGCCAAAAAAAGATGATATTCGGATTGTGCTTCGTTGACTTCTTCTTGAATCAAAACACAAACCACAACAGCATTTTTTTCTACTTCTTCTGCACTTACAGACCACCTGACTTTATCAATACTGCCATGACGAGATTTAACTTCCACACCAATAGATGGGTCTGAAGTTAGAGTAAAATCTATATTGCCATCGCCGCCGAAGCGTTTTTCATAATCGACTTCTGTAATAAAATCGGCTAAACGTTCTTTGACAAGTTCCTCACCCAATTTTCCCTTGAGATTATTGATAAAAACATCACGTACTGGCGAAGTCCGCTTATATTTTTCAGCCATGAGCCAGCAAAATTCTCGTAAAGCTGTTAATCTCTCGCCAGAAATTATAGTTAATTCACTATATTGACCTTCTGTTTCACAATGAAGCAAACAACCAGACGATAACCGTTTAATAAAATCAGACTGTAGCGATCGCAGTAGTGTAATCCAGTCCATCTATAAATGCTGCGAATCTTTTGATGAGATTATTTTAGGCAAATTTCCAGTGAAAGTAAACCTGCATCACACCTCACAGGCGAAGAAGAGGTTGACTGTAGGACGATATAAAACAATCACAGTAGCCATAGCAAAGCGCTGATTTGTCAGTTACCCTTTGTTGGCAAAACTTTTTAGGTTACTAATATTTCTCTTCCAGACTGCATTTTTCTTTATAACCAAGGAAAGAGGCACACAAAGCTATAAATGTGGAACTTTAAGTATTAGAGGTGAAACTTGTTTGACACCTGAGTAAAGCAATCTAATATTCCATGCAAAGCAATTTAGTTATATTCCCTAACGCTGAGTTTGTAGAAAAGAGTAGGCAAACAGAAGAAAAAACAGTCACCGAGTATGATCGCGCTGAACAGCAATTTATAGAACTGCTGGCTACGGATGATTTGGATAATATCCTCGATGTAGAAGCTGCGAAAGTTAATGAATTTGAGCGCATACTCTCATTAGCGATGCGTGCTGCTTATCAAAACGACTGTGGTGACACACAAGCTCACCTATTTCTCCAACGGATACTTTATCGAATTAATCGGCTAAAGCTATTTTGGTATGACGATTTGCGGCATTATACTAATGAGCGATCGCTTTACTTAAGCTCATGTCTTCACCAAATTGAAACTGCTTGGCAAGATTGGGAAATAGCTCAAGTTGATGTCACAGCATTAAAAAAGTTGGATGTTAAACAAGCTTTAATTGAGCGTAGTGCCTACGATGTAGATCCGCCACTGTCAGACGATGCTCATTATATCCGCGAGGAGATGACTGAAGCTGGCTATCGTCATTTGCTAGCAATTTCTTCCTTTGATGGTTTAGTAGAAGGTAGCCGTCTTTCCCGGATTTTAGGTGGCGCTGCTAATGAAGTGCAGTGTACCTTAGTGCGGGTATTACTAGAACTCACATTCCGCACCCTTAACTGTCACAATCGGTTATTACGGAAGTTGAGTCATAAAAAAGGAGTAAAAAATTACATTTATCTCAAAAAAAACAGATTTGGGATAGGAAATTTTATTGGATATATTCTCAATAAGGGGAAATAAATATAAGAGTGGTTTGGTGAAAAATTTTCATAATATAATTTTATTTTTACAACCTCAATACATCATTGTAAATTATGCTTATCGGAAAATAAAGTTAAAAACGCCATGACAAGTTCAGAACATTAATTTTATTAATGAGCTAAATGCTTAGTGGTGCAGAAAACTTTTTGGAGTCTCAAGTTGAAAAAACAGTAACA